>SLED01000359.1 GCA_007124945.1 Salinibacteraceae bacterium
GTGCCCCGGGACCAGGCGCCGGAGAAGCTGAGGGCACGGTGCGGGCTAAACTGAGCACGCGTACCGATCCGGCGGTTGTAGGTGACGGTGCCGTCCTCCTTGCGCTCGTTGCGGTCCCAGTTCAGATCCACCGAGACATTAAATAGCTGGCCAGACCGGTAGCGAGTACCCACCGTGTGGGTCTGGTTGAGAAAGTCGGCATCCTCGCGCCCTTCCTGCCGGTTATCCTGAAAAGAGGTGTTGAACCGGTAATTCAATCCCCAGCTGCTGCCCTGCCAGGCGGTACCGAGCGTGTGCGAGTCGTTGGTCTGGTCCGGCACATGCGAGGGGTCGAAGCCGCCGTCGACAGGCACCTCCGCGCCGAACTGATGGGTGTGCTGATAGGCGTAGGATAGCGTTGGCCAGAAGATGGA
Source organism: Salinibacteraceae bacterium (assembly GCA_007124945.1). Lineage (GTDB taxonomy): Bacteria > Bacteroidota > Rhodothermia > Rhodothermales > Salinibacteraceae > Tc-Br11-B2g6-7. The sequence continues at coordinate 414 of SLED01000359.1, forward strand.
GGTGGGCGCGTTGAGGCTTCTCAGGAGGTCGCCCACGGGAAGATCGGCCTGTCCGCGGTACTCACGCGTTTTCGTGGTGAGGATGGAGGGAATCTCGTCAAGATTGTCGCGGGAGCGCACGTGCCCTCCGCGCAGTTGTACGGTGCCCAGCCGGCTGTTTAGCTCCAGCGCATCCTGCACCATATCCGAGCGCACAAACGTGCCGACGGTCCGGTACAGCGGTGCGACCCGCTCCCGCCGGTAGGCTGTTTGTAGGTATCCCTGGCCGAGTGAGCCGAGGTCCAGGCTGCGGATTAGGGTCGAGCTTACGTCGAGGTAGTGTGCCGCATGCGTGGATGCCTCCACTTCCACCAGATTGTTGCCCTGGCTCAGATTGGGATCTTCAGGATTGGTGAACCGGCTGACGGCGTACCCGCCCTCCAGCTGAATCCGCCGATTCAGGGCATCGGCTTCCACTCTCACTGCTCCGCCGCGGCTGCGCTCGGCGTCCGGCAGGCTGCTTCTGTTGAAGCTGTTGCGCGGTAGCACACTTCCGTCCATGAAGGAGCCTTCCAGCCGCAGCGCCGCCTGTTGCTTGTTCAGAAGATCGGCACCTGCGGTGGCGCTGAACACCCGATGGTCGGGCTCGGTGATGCCACTGAGGTCCCGCCAGCCAACCACGCGCGAGCCGCCGGAGAGGGCGATTGTCAGGTCGGCGACATTCCCGATGGCAAGATCACTGCGCACACCGCGGCTCCGGAAGGAGCGTATCAGGTGCCGGTGGTTGCCATGTTGCAGATGGCCGAACCGTGTTTCTACCGGTCCGGTGGACAGGTCTACGTGGAAATTGGAGAGGTCGATGCGCGGGGCATCATCAGCGAGATCGCGAAAGCGGAGGGCCTCGTCTTGCCTGCTTACCCCAACGAGCGTTCCATCCACCGTAGCCGACCAGCGCGCGTGCCGCAACTCGGTACGCAGGGACGCCTGCCCGGAGAAATCCTGATAGAGCTCGCCTCCGTCGCTGGGCTCGGGCGTCGTATCGTGCAGCACCTGCCCCTTGTTATTGACGGTCAGCCCGGGATCGATCGAAGCCTCCTCGAAACCGGCCCAGGAGCGCACGCGAAGCACATCTTCACGCAGGAGTTCCCATGAGCCATCGCTGCTCACGAAGTAGAGCGTTAGCTGCCGCTCGCCGCCAGGGAGGCGGAACCGATCGGGCATGTAGGTGACCGACGAGCTGTCGGTGCGCAGCAGAGGCGTCAGGTCATGCGTGTCGATAAACAGCGCGAGGTGCCCCGCTTCAGGCGAAAGCGCCTCCGAGAGCTCGAAGCGGAGCGGATCGGTTGGATCGATGAAGGCATCCAGCGAGAAAGCTGGCTCTGCCGACAGATGCTGTCCCTGCGTCGACGGAGAAGCGAAAACGCCGAAGGTAAGGAGTCCGCAGAAGGTCAGTATGAGAACGCGCGTGCACACGGGTCAGCGACGGTTGGTCTCCGTTGCGATTCAGAGAAGCAGCCGCAGGGGGCTATACTTACTCTATCGCATCTTCCCAGAGGATCGGCTCACACGCGTGAGACATCGTCTCGATTTTGACCAGAGTGGCCGGAGAGGCTTTAAGAGGTGGCGCGTTCGTATGACGTGGTTCGCTGGATTACTGTAGCACTGCATCCACGCAAGCGAATACCACCACTTTCTGTGTGAGGCCCCTGAAGATGACGTAGGGGGATACCCTCACGGGTGCCGGACATCGCGGGCCTGCAGCTACTCAGGCGTTCGTTTCGTTGTCCTTCATCAGCCGGTAGAGGTACGTGCGCGCGCGGGCCCAGTCGCGCTTGAGCGTGGAGACGGAGCGTCCCGTTACGTCAGCGATTTCCTCGTAGGTAAGCCCGGCAAAGAAGCGGTATTCAACGAGCGCAGCCAGGCGGTCGTCATGACGTGCAAGCCGTTCCAGTGCATCGTCGAGCGCCAGGACGTCGTGGGCGCGCTCGCGGGCTGCCACCTGCACCGCCTCAAGGCGCACGACGGAGGCATCGCCCCCGCGCTTGGCAGCGAGGTTGCGCCGGGCGTAATCCACCAGGATGAACCGCATGGCTTTGGAAGCGACGGCAAAAAAGTGGCTGCGGTCGTTCCAGGCCACCGATGCACCGTCGAACAGCTTCAGGTAGGCCTCGTGCACCAGGGCGGTGGTGCTGAGCGTGTCCCCCGGGCGGTGCCGGTTGAGCCGCTGCCGGGCGATCACGCGGAGGGTTTCGTACACGCGCTCATAGACCGCGTCCATCGCAGCGTCATCGCCGTCGGCGGCGTTTTGGAGGAGGGCGGTGATTGTGTGTGAGGTGGGCATGGGCTAACCACTGGCTACATGTTGATCCGGTGAGGCTTCTTGCATCAGGCTGCCGAGTTCCTCCAGCGCAGAAGCGGCTCGGCGCGTGCGCCGGTCGTCTTCTCCGAGCGCTCGCAGCAGGTAGTCATGCCCATCCTCAAGCAGCGGCCTTGCGATGTCGAGCTCCCCCATTCGCATGCGGCAGATGCCAAGGCCGACCTGGATACCTGCGATACGAATATGGCCGTCAGGCCAGATATCTTGCATGAGTTGGTAGCTTTGCTCATACCGTGCGGCCGCAGCGGCATAGCGAGACTCGGTACGGAGGACGTCGCCGATGAGGCCGATCGTGATTGGGACGCCGATCGGATTGGCTTCAGGCTGATGCTGCAGTATAGCAAGTGCCTCCTCATAGGTGGCGATGGCCTCATCGGTTGCATCGGCTGCTTGAAGCAGGGCACCAAGATTCAACAGACCGATCGCAAGCACTTCGCTATCATCGCCATGTAACTCGCGCTGAATGGCGACCGTCTGCCGAAGGGTTTGCTCGGCCTCCGCGTAATCACCACGCTCGCGCTGTGCTGCGGCAATGACGTGCAGGTTGGAGACCGTTCGCGCGTGCGCTTCACCATAATGGGCCTGGTTAATTTCCAGTGCCTGAAGGGCATACCGCTCCGCCCGCTGCCAGTCCTCGATCGTGCGGTAGGACGACGCCAGGTTTTGTAGATCAACCGCAGTCAGCGGATGGCCCTCCCCGTGCACGCGTCTGCGCGTTTCCATTACGCGGTACTGCAGGTCGATGGCCTCGTCATACGCCCCCTGATCGTGGAGGGATCGGGCATAGTTGTGGATGGATGTCAGAACATTCGGGTGGTCCGGTCCGAGGTA
>SLED01000339.1 GCA_007124945.1 Salinibacteraceae bacterium
CGCTTTTCTTACTATACCTGCCTAATCATGGGAGAGCAGCAAGTACGACACGTCGAAGACGATGCTTCACTGCGTCAGTTCGTGCGGGAAATATTGCAGGACGTCCGCGCGCTGGAGTATATGCTCGAGAATGAGCTTTTTGAAACGGGTATACGCCGAATAGGTGCTGAGCAGGAGCTCTTTCTTATTGATGAGCGTGGGCAGCCGGCCCCGATCATCGAGGAGGTGTTGAAGAAGAACACCGATGACCGGGTAGTGACCGAGTTGACCAAGTTCAACCTCGAGTTCAACATGGACCCGATGGTATTCGGGGATGACTGCCTGAGCAGGATGGAGGCGGACATCAATAAGACGCTGGCGTCCGTGCGGGCTCTTGTGCGGGAGGCTGGAGGCGACGTGCTCCTGACCGGGATTCTGCCGACGATCCACATTTCGGATCTTGTACTTGAAAACATGACGCCGAAGCCCCGCTATTACGCGCTCAACGATGCGCTCCTGAAGTTGCGTGGCGGGCCGGCACAGTTCCAGATTCGAGGCGTTGACGAGCTCTTTGTGAAGCATGACTCCATCATGCTGGAAGGCTGCAACACCAGCTTTCAAACCCATTTTCAGGTGGAGCCCGATGAGTTTGCAGATCTGTACAACATCGCGCAGCTGGCAGCCGGGCCATGCCTGGCAGCAGCGACCAACTCGCCGACGCTGTTTGGAAAACGCCTCTGGCAGGAAACGCGCATCGCACTCTTTCAGCAGGCGGTTGATACGCGCAGCACCAACCTCTACCTCCGGGAAATGAGTCCACGCGTCCATTTTGGAACGGAGTGGGTTAAAGAGTCGGTCACGGAGATTTTCAAAGAAGACATCTCACGGTTTCGGGTTATTCTTTCAACCGAAGAGCCCGAGCAACCTTTCGAAAAACTTGAAAAGGGAGAAGTACCACATCTCCGGGCGTTACAGCTGCACAATGGCACGGTCTACCGGTGGAACAGAGCCTGTTACGGGATTACCGATGGTAAACCGCATCTCCGTATCGAGAATCGGATCCTCCCTTCGGGCCCAACGGCCATCGACGAAGTGGCCAATGCTGCCTTCTGGTTCGGACTCGTTAGCGGCATCTACCGGAAGTATGGCGATATCTCCAAGCTGATGCTTTTCGACGATGCCAAAAATAACTTTATCGCAGCAGCCCGGCTTGGGCTGTCGTCTCAACTTACATGGCTGGACGGCCAGCGCTTACCGGCCAATCAACTAATCTGCCAGGAGCTTTTGCCGCTCGCCCGGCAGGGACTGCGGTCGTCGGGGATCAATGACGATGATATTGAAAAATATCTTGGTGTAATCGAGGCGCGAGTGGAAGCGCAGCGGACCGGTGCAGACTGGCAGATCGAATCGCTCGCCAAGATGAGGGAGAGCAATCCGCAGAGCACCCGGGCGGAGCGGCTGAATTCGCTTGTGCTGGAGATGCTTGACCGACAGATCGATGGATCGCCGGTTCACACGTGGGAGTGCGCCAAGCTGCGCAAGCGTACGGGGCCGACAGAGATGGAGACCACGCGCGTTGAACATTTCATGACCACCGACCTGTTTACGGTGCACGAAGATGAGCTGGTTGATTTTGTGGCGTGCCTCATGGATTGGCAGCGCATCCGGCACGTGCTTGTCGAAGATCAGAATCACCGGCTGGTGGGGTTGGTCACCCATCGCGGTGTGCTGCGCTTCCTGGCCGAGCACGGGGGCACACGCGATGATCATGGAGGAGTGGCCGTCCGCGATATCATGGTGAAAGATCCGATTTCAGTGACTCCAGACACGCCAAGCCGCGAGGCCATTAAGATAATGCGTGATCAGCGCATCGGGGCACTACCGGTCGTGCGCGATTCACAACTTGTAGGGCTGATCACCGAACGTGATTTTCTTTCGATCGCCGGCCAGATATTGGACGACACAATGAAGATCGAAGACGAGAAAGGCTTGTCCGAACTCGCCCTCAGGCGAGGCCGCTCGTAACGCCATCACAAAGGGGATACCGTTTGCGACGTGATGGTTGCGTTTCGACACCGTGGCGGGCAGCAAGAAACCTGCAATGCCCTCGCGGTATACAGACTCAGACGCCATCGCATCTCACTCGGCCCTTTTACCGCATGTCTGCCTCTCGCACCTTTAACGGATTGACCGTCGATATAAATGAGGATCTTTGCATAGGTAGTGGAAACTGCGTCAGCATGGCGCCAGATGTATTCCGGCTGAATGAGGAGAGTGTGGTGGAGTTTACCGACGATCCGGAAGGCGAGGATCCGGACGTTATCGTTGAGGCCTGTGCACTATGTCCTGTCGATGCGCTTTCCGTGATCGATGAGCAAGGCGAGCAGATCGTACCGTAGGGGTGGTTACGCGAGGACGGGACCCGTGGCTCCAGCGGACGAGGTGGGCCAGCTAAATTTTATTAGGGTGCCAGTTCATCCGCTGGTGCCCGATCAGAGACAATTGTTTTCTTCTACGTATGAGCACGACGCTTAAACGGATACTGCTGGGCCTTATGGCTCTTGTGGTGGTGGCAGTTATTGCGTATCCCAAGCTGCCATCGCTGAGCGACGGTCAGAATTCCGAAGGTAGTAATAGCGATGGATCATCCCAAAGCGAAGCGCTGCTGGTTGATGCTCATGTCGTTGAACCAGTTACCCTGGAGGATCGGATCAGGTCTACGGGATCTGTCCTTGCCAATGAAACCGTGCAGGTTCGCAGTGAAGTTTCCGGCCGAGTCACGGACATTCAATTTGCTGAGGGAGAGACTGTAAGCGAGGGTGATTTACTGGTGAAGATCAACGACAGCGAGCTTCAGGCTGAACGGAGCCAAACGGAACTGCGGCGAGCTCTTGTAGCCGATCGCGAAGAACGCCAGCGCGAGCTTCTGGCAGAAGGGGGGATCAGTCAGGAAGAATATGACGCCACGCTTAACGAGCTACACGTGCTGGAAGCCGAGCTCGACCTGATCCAGGCACGTATCGAGAAGACTGAGGTGCGCGCCCCCTTCGATGGTGTGGCTGGCCTGAGGGAGATCAGCAGGGGAAGCTACATCTCGCCCGAAACGATGATTACCACCGTGCAGGAGCTGGATCCCGTACGCGTTGAGTTCACACTGCCGGAGCGGTATGCGCGTCGCGTGGGCGCGGGCGACCAGATCCGCTTTACCGTGGAAGGGCTCGACCAGGAGTTTGACGCCGAGGTGTATGCGCTCGACCCTGTTGTCCAGGAGGGGACGCGGTCATTGCGGCTGCGCGCGCGGGCAAGTAACCCGGATAGAGCCCTCTTCCCAGGCAATTTTGCCAGTGTCACGTATGTTATCGACAGTTTTGACAGTGCGCTCGTAGTACCGGCTATTGCCGTCGTACCCGGGCTGGAGGGCCGGCGCGTGTTTGTTTACCAGGATGGACAGGCACAGCCCCGCCCTGTCGAAACTGGCCTCCGAACGGAGCGCAACGTACAGGTGCTGAGCGGGCTGGCGCCACAGGATACAGTGATTACGACCGGGCTGCAGCGGATGCGTCCCGGCCTGGCGGTTCGGCTCTCCGAAACTACAGAGGGACGACTCCCCGAAGTTGCGCC
>SLED01000260.1 GCA_007124945.1 Salinibacteraceae bacterium
TAGAGTATCGTGCTGGCGGGACAGTTTCACCGAGTGGAAGCTGCGAGGCGGAGCCTCGCACTACCAGTAGCGCAGATGAAGAGAGTGAGGTATGCACGTTACCAGGCCGGAGCCTGGTAACCAGGGTGCTGTTAGTGTTCTCTGCAATCCGGTTGCTCAACCAGCGGGCGGCGCGGTGGTTTTGACACATGCCTCGACATGGCACGCCATGTCGCTACGGCGGTGGGGATGAGGCGCGGTGCCAACCCTCACCTCGTTGCAATGGCCCTGTGTGGTAACGAGGGGTGAAAGAATCCTCGTTGCGATGCTCCAGCCTCGCAACGGAACCGAACCCACGGCTCCAGCCGCAAGAGCACGAGGGTGCGGAGCACACGTCATCAGCGTGAGCTTTGGCGTCTCCCGCGTGGTAGGGCATGGAGCTGGCGCCAGCAAGTTACCGGGTGGAAGCTGCGAGGCAGAGCCTCGCACTACCATTCGTGCCGTTGGGGAGAATGAGGTATGGGCGTTACCAGGCCGGAGCCTGGTAACGAGGGGTAGATGCTTTGCATGGGTCCCGGGTGTGCGTTGCAGCCGAGAAGGCTGCAACGAGGTGGGTACGTGGCTCCCGGTGCGAAGGCATGCGACGCACCGACATGGCGCGCCATCTCGCTACGGTTTTGGTGGTGAGGTGTGGCTCCAGCAGCATCATCCTAAACATCGCACCCGGCTTACTCCAGGTCCCGCACCCAGATCTGTCGGAACTGCACCAGGTCACCATGATCCTGCAGGCGAAGCGGCATGCGGCTGTCGTGCTCCTGGTATCGAGGGCGCTCATAGTGGCCGACGGGACCGGTCAGCTTCACGCCCTCCAGCACCAGTACACCGTTATGAAAGACGGTCGCTTTGGCAGGCCTAACAACCTCGCCATCATCGTCGAACCGGGGACGCTCGAAGTAGATGTCGTACTCCTGCCACTCTCCCGGCGGGCGCATCGCATTCACGAGCGGTGGATACTGGCCATAAATTGACGCCGCCTGCCCGTCGGGGTACGTCTCATTCTCGTACGAGTCCAGCACCTGAACCTCGTACAGCCCCATCAAAAAGACCCCGCTGTTACCACGCCCCTGTCCCTCTCCTTCGATATCTTCAGGCACGCGCCACTCTACACGCACCTGCACATCACCGAAGCCGTCTCGCGTTTGAATATCGCCCGATCCCGGTTCTACCTCCAGAATACCATCCCGGAGATTCCACGGCGCCTCTCCTCCATCCATGCCGGCCCAGGCGTCAACATCACTGCCATCGAAAAGAACAATCGCATCCGATGGGATCGGCGCTGGGTTCTCCGGAGACGGACCAGGGTCTACCACCGGCGGCTGAGGCCGGTCCTCATCGTGAATCTCCCAGTAGATGGGGTTGCGGTCGGTTCGGTACTGCGCCTCCGATTCACAGGCGAGCAGAAAGGAGGAAGCCAGCAGCAAGCCAGCGATCAGCGGGGAAATGGTAGCCGAAAGATTTGCCATGTCGGTGATGTGGGATGGTTGAATAAAGTTGAGGGTGGAGTGCACTACACCCGTGCGTCAATGGTCGTGATGATGTTCATCCGCTCCGGCCATTCGGTCGCGGAAGGGAGTGGGCGTGCGCTCAAGCTCAGTTGGCTCAGACTCGCCCTCCAGTATACGAAAATGCCGATCGACAGGGAGGTCTTGGAAAACCTGGGACTCACCATCTGGATGCGGCCACGTGACCGTCAGGCGGTCGACTTGCTCGGTGCTACCGAGACCAACATACTGCTGAACAGGGGACGCGCCGAAACTGCCTCCGGTCGAGACGGTGCGGTGTATTGTGCGAGAACGTCCGTTCTCATCCGTGACCTCAAGCTGTAGTCGCGCTCCCAGAGCAGCGCGGTTTGAACGCTGCCCCTCAAGATGCAAGATCACCCAGTTGTTCTCGTGTCCCGGATGCTCAAACAATACATTTCGGGACACATCGCCCTCAACCGCTCCCCCTACGACGGCATAGATATCCAGGGCTCCCGTGCCCGTGAAATCGGCAAAGGCCACACCATGCCCCTTCTGCAAATGCCCCACGCCCATGTCGAACGTCACCTCGTTAAAAAACTGCCCGTCCCTGTTGAAGAACATCCTGTTGGGAATCAACGATTTGAGGTCCGGTGCCCCGGTACCCACATAGAAATCAAGGTACCCGTTGCCGGTAAGGTCGCCAAAGTTGGCGCCCATCGTGTACATGATCTTGTCGAGGTTGACCCGGCTGCTCACGTTTGAAAACGTGCCATCCTGGTTATTCCTGAAGAACCGCGGCTTCTCGCCCTGAACGGGTCCGTTCATGTACTCCGCGGCCACATCTTGCGCGGTGTGCGCAAACATGCGGGCATCGTAGCCAGTGACGAACAGGTCCTCGTAGCCGCTGTTATCCATATCCCAGCACCACGTCGTGAAACCATGGGTGGGTTCCGAAACGCCGGCGAGCTCAGCCCGCTCCTCAAATTGCCAGTCGTCAAGCGAGGTGCCCCCCTCATTGACAAAAAGCTTGTTAGGGCCTCCCATCACTGAGACGAATAGATCGGGGCGTCCACTGTTGTTAACATCGCACCAGGTGGCTCCTTTGACGAATGCATCCACATCGACGCCCACCTGTTCGGCTACTTCGGTAAAGGTGCCGTCTCCGTTGTTGGCATAAAGCTCGCTGGGCCTCGCTCTTATCGAGTCTTTCGGCGCACCGCTGAAGACGTCAACCGCTATGCCGGACTCATTCCCGATAAACAGATCCACGTACCCATTGCCCGTGAAATCGCCCCACGTGGCCGTTTGCGTAGGATGGTAAGAAAGCAGGCCCGCTTCGTGGGTTACGTCCGTGAATGTACCATCGCCGTTGTTGCGAAGCAGTGAGTTGGGGAAGGCTCCCTGCTCGGCGAGCCATGCACCTCGAAGAATGAGCACATCGAGATGGCCGCTGTTATTGTAATCGGCATGGACTACGTTTAGGCCACCAACCAGTCCTTTCAGCCCGGCCTCCTCGGTCCGATCGATAAAGCCTCCTTCGCCATCATTAACGAAAAAGCGCATCTGGTGGTCGAGGCCGTAAGAGGTCACCAGAATATCGAGTAGACCGTTGCCCGTGAAATCCTCTACACTTACGCCGCCGGAGATCGCATTATGATCCGTGCCGACATTCATCGCCACCTCGTCAAACGGATCGAGAGGGCTGTTTCCTTCCGGTTCTAATCCGGGTATCAGAAAGCGAGCCTCCACTCCATCCGGATACTCACCCAGGGTCATGTGTGCGATGTTGAGCAGCCAGCGGGCAACGAGATTTTGAGGAAAACGCCGGTACAGCTGGAAGTACAGATCCGCTGCGCGCTCTGAGCCTTCCCGCAGCTGATGTACACCATCTTGCCGGATGGGCATGATGCACGATGCGGCTGTAGGGTTCTCGATGCAGTTTTGCTCCTCACCCAGCCGGAGATATGCCAGGGCGAGCAGGTCGATAAGGCGGGCATTGCGCTCCGAGACTGTGTGCAGCCCGAGGCGGGCTTCCTGGCCTACTCGCTCGATCTCCGCAATGGCTCGCTCTGTCTTTCCTGCGTTTATCA
>SLED01000375.1 GCA_007124945.1 Salinibacteraceae bacterium
ACGCTAAACGCGCGTCTCGGAGATGCAACACGGCTGGAAGCGCGCTATGCCACCCCGTTTGAGCTCTTTTCGCCCTTCTACACGGCAGTAGATGTTGTACTGCAGGAGTTTCCGCTCAGCGGGGTGGGCGAGACGCGCGCTCAACGCAACGCCGTGGGATCCAACTCGATAGGGGTGTACTTCGTGCGGCGCTTCGGCCATGCGGCGATGGCCGGACCGGGCGTGCGTGCGGAGATCTTTGAGGTGCAAGGCGACCTTGCGACGCCCATCGGGGCGGCGCGCGAGGACCTCTTCGCAATGCTGCAGTTTCCGATCTGGCTGGAATCGACCGACCGGCACGCCTTTCCCAGGTCGGGTCAGCGAATGCAGGTGAGCACCACCTGGACCGACACGTGGCTGGGTGCGAAGGAACCGTTTGGCATGGCTATGCTCGACTGGCAGGGGTACCTACCAGTGCAGAACGGTGTGGTGGTGCGGGCGCACGCTGGTCTCGGCACGACCACTGGAACGCCTCCGCAGCACTACCGCTTCTTTGCGGGTGGACTTCAAGAACGGGCCTTTGTGGATAGCCGCCGGTTCGCGTTCGCTGGCGCCCGGCCGTATGCGCTGCAGGGCAACCACATTCAGCTGGGTGGTATCGCGCTCCGCACCGAGCCGTTCGAAGCCGTGTTTGTGAGCGCCGGATGGGAGGTGGCCCGGCTGAGCGATGAGTGGCACTGGTCGCCGCACGAAGAAGCGTTCGAGCACGCGCTCCGGCTTAGCCTCGGGCACGCCTCCGTCATCGGTCCCCTCAAGGCGGTATTGCAGGTCCCCACCAGTGGGGGCGTACCGCGCGTGGGGCTGGAGCTCGGGTACAACTTCTGATTTCCCCCATGAGGCCACGAGGTGCCGCCGATGCGAACGCTACGCTGGATATCGGGAGGACTCGGGTTGCTGGTGCTTGTGTTTGCCCTCTGGGCCGGCGCCTGGCCCCGCACGCCGGCCATCGACGGGCCCGACGCCATCGCTGAGCTGACGCCTGTGGAGCTGGGCGGCCTCGAGCAGTGGCTGGTGATCCGCGGGCACGACCGCTCGAACCCCGTCTTGCTCTGGCTCCACGGCGGGCCGGGCGCGGCACAGATGCCAGTGCACCGGGCGTTCAACCGGGACCTGGAGGAGGACTTCGTGGTCGTCCAGTGGGACCAGCGTGGCGCAGGGAAGTCGAACCACCGCGGCTTTTCAGAGGAGACCATGTCCCTCGACAGCTTCGTGGCCGATGTGGATGAACTCACTCGCTACCTGACCGACCGGTTCGAGCAGGAGCAGATCTATCTGCTGGGGCACTCGTGGGGCGCGCTGCTTGGCATGCACGTGGCCGACCGGCATCCCGAGCTCTACCACGCGTTCATTTCCGTGGCTCAACCGGTGAACGCCCGGCAGGCCGATTCCCTCTCACACGCATGGCTGAAGGCGCAGGTGGCAGAAACCGGCTCCTCAGAGGCGGTGCGCGAATTTGAAGCACTCGGCGATCCGCCGTTCGAGGAGCACGCCCGGTACGTGGCGTTCGCGCAGATGAAAGACCGGTTCGGCGGAAGCACCGATGTGCCCATGTGGCGCCTGATGATGCGGGCACTGCGCGCCACGGAATATTCGTGGCTGGACTACCCGCGATGGCTTCGCGGCGCGAACCGTGGCAGCGGACCGATGTGGGAGGAAACCAGCCAGCATGACCTATTCACGCAGATCCCACGCGTAGACGTGCCGGTGCTCTTCATCGCCGGAGAAAACGACTATAACACGCCCACAGAAATAATCGAGGAGTATTTCCACGCGCTCGACGCACCCCGGGGGAAGGACTTCATCCAGATGGAAGGCGTGGCGCACACACCCTTCCTGGGCGACCCAGAGGGTTTTCGGGAGGCGGTGTTAAGGGTGAAGGAGTTGGAGGGTGGACGATAGGCTCCCGGAAATCCCGGTCCCGGCTGTGTCTGGACCGAGCGTTGTACGGCGATGAGTACTTGCAAACGCTTGCGTGAGGACTTCACGGTTCCTATTTTCACACCAGTTGTACGGGTCCGTTTATGCACAAAGTAGTCCGGCGCGTGTTGGCATAGGACGTTGGCATATTGCACCAGGGTATCCTGAGCCGTGCCGATTCAAGGGGTTGAAAGTATCTCGTGCGAGAGTGTTATGTGGACTGTGTATGGATATTTATGGCTTATGTGTTTTCCGCAACTCAGTCAATTTAATGAAAATCTTCAGTCGCGATTTTAGTCACCTCGATGCATCGTCCCTTCAGGATTTGGAAACGCTAGAATTGGAAGGAGCAATCTATGCTCAGTTCTATCGAGAGTCGATTGATGATTTTAGGCTTTGTCGCATCGAGTTCACGCCTTCGGAAATAGTAGAGTACGTAACGGCTTCCCAAAGCTATAATGAGTTCCTGAGAGCAAAGAAGGAACAGGAGACGACGACTCTGCCCTTGCTCAAGTATCGAGTAAGCGAATTCAGAGGCGAGTTAGAAAATACAACGAATGGGCTCACTCCATAGGACAGCCTACAGAGTTCTGCTATGCAGCCTTTCTCGGAGAGCATCTTGAAAAACTAGTGTGTGGGGGATGCCCGAGCGGTACGAGTTTGTCTCGGACAGGCTGAGTAATACCGACTCATTCATTTTGACAGAAATTCTAGAGACACTACCAACGGCTATTGATCACCTTAAGAATCGTAAGGCAGGTCGGTATCAGATCGAGTCGGAACGTGATATCCATGATTTGCTCTTCTTAGTAGTTAAATCAGTTTTTAAGGATGCTCGCTGTGAAGAGAACACTCGAAAACATGCCAGTTCGTCGAAAAGGATTGATATTGTGATTCCTAGTGTCGAGACAGTCCTTGAAATCAAATATGTCAGAAATTCAGCGCATGCGGCTCGTGTCGCTGATGAGCTATTCGTCGATTTCGAAAGCTATTATGTCCACAAGGACTGCCATAAGCTGATTGCTTATATCTGGGATCAGAAACGGCTTCTTCCTGATCGGTATAATTTCATAAACGATCTGCGTGGGCTGAGGCAGAAGGGGAATACCCGATTAATGGTCGAGGTTATGGTCAAACCGTAGCAAAATACATAACCTCCCACTCTGCCGGACGTACTAGTTTTAGATACATCGCCCAATTCAACCGGCAACCACAGTTTCTGATATCTTGAGTCGTGGAGCCGATAGTGCGCCGGTAAGTTTTCTTGTAATGTGGCTTCATCGAGGTGATTTGCTTATCGAACAGGCAGGATCTATCCTGTCCGCATGAATCCCCCAAAGGTCGTCCTCGATACCAATGTGATTATCGCCGCCCTTCGCTCGCGGCGCGGTGCTTCGTTTCGTCTCGTATCACTTGTAGATTCCGGTAAGTTCGAGACAAATCTCTCCGTCCCGCTGGTGCTCGAATACGAGGCCACCATCCGAGCGCAGCAACACGAGTTGGGACTGGAAGGTTGCGTCCCTATTCTTGTGTAAAGCGGTAGGCCCATAGAAAAGGCCACCGTCTTCTGTTAGGTTAGAGAAAGCATCACCAATCACAAACCTAACATACCAACGATGGCCGACCTTCAGT
>SLED01000292.1 GCA_007124945.1 Salinibacteraceae bacterium
GCGTAGGCGATCAAGAAGGGCTCCACGCCCATCTTGTAGAGACGACTGACCGCGCTGGCGGCATCGTTCGTGTGGAGCGTGGAGAACGTCAGGTGACCGGTGTTGGCAAGTTTAATGGCCAGTTCAGCGGTGTGCCGATCACGCATCTCACCAACCATCACCACATCGGGGTCGTGACGCAAGATGGAGCGCAGCGCATCTTCGAGGCCGAGCTTGTGGTTCAGCTTAATCTGCCGGACGCCGGGCAGGATGTACTCGACCGGGTCCTCTACCGTGAGGACGTTCACCTCGGGCGAGACGACCTCGTGCAGCGCGGCATACAGCGTGGTCGTTTTACCCGAACCGGTGGGTCCGGTCAAAATCACCATGCCGTGTGGCTGGCTAATGGCGCGCTTGAAGCGCTCAAACGCAAGATCCTGCAAACCGAGCTTCCGCAGGTCCTTGATCACCTTCCGGTCATCGAGGACACGAATTACAATTGATTCGGAGCGCACCTCGGAGGCCGCATTCGCGATCGGCATCACCGAGACACGGAAACGGATGAGTGCGTCGTCAATCCAGCGCTGGATGAAGCCGTCCTGCGCAGCCTCGCGCTCGAAACGGTCGACGTTCATCGAGTTATCTTTGATGACCGCGATCAGCGCCTCGGGATGCACTTTATTCTCCACATGCCAGCACTGGAGGCGCCCGTCCATCCTGAAGTGGATTTCAACCTGCTTGTCTGCGTTCGGCCAGATATGGATATCGGAAACCCCCTTCCGCGTAGCCTCCACCAGCGTTGCCTCAAAGAGGTTGATGAGCTTCGACCGGCTCATCTCCGCTTCAAGCTGGTCTTCGTCTACGAGGTTATCCTCCTCCTCGTAGCTCATGCCGAGGTCTACCGTACCTTCCCCGTCCTTGTCAATCCGCTCGAGGTACTCGTTCTTCCGCGGGAATGCCTCCGCAATCAGGCCTCGAACGACGCGCTCCGGTGCGTACCGGAGTTCAAACCTCTCCAGCTTCAGCTTCTGCATCATACGATGCACATCCGGCCGCGTCGGGTCGTGCGTGATAAACACCACCTTGATAGCGCCGCTGTTGTTTTCCAGATCCACCTCGTAGGGCAACACACCGAGGTCCAGCAGTTCGTCCCGGTATTGCTCGTCAAACGTGTCGGTTACCGATCGGGCAAATTCCGGGTCGGGCTTGCCCTCACGTATTTCGGCGGTCGGAAACGCGTACACGTTAGCTGCTTCCGAAAAGATGGCTTCTCTGTTAGCGCCGTCGATCTGCGCGACAATGCGCCAGAAGGATTCTTTCAGGCCTTCCTCATCCCGCTTCACCTTGGCCTTGCGTAGCAGCGATGCGTCGATCACCCCTTTCGAGAAGAGGGCTGCGATGACGCGGTCCTTCTTCTTAATCTTCTGAAGCGCAGGATCTTCGAGCGCCTCCTCTGCGAAGTTGGGCTGCTCCTCCTCATTCCAGTTAGTGTCAGCCACGGGCGTATCGTCTGGCAGGTCAACCGAACTGCCATCGAAAGAAGCGCTCTCCTCTGAATCCGCACCGAAAGGCTGTGCCGGCTCGATCTCCTCCTCTACCAGGACATCGTCGTCAGCCTGCTGGTCCGTTTGCATGGCCTGCGCTAGCTCGTCTGCCGAAAGCGACGACTGCCTTGGAGAGACACTGGCGGACGGGCTCACTTCCTCGCTTGAAGCTGGCTGCCGCGGGGAGGCCGGCGTCTGATGCGGTGCCGGCGGACGCGCCTCGGATGGCGCTGAAGTCGTATCTTCACGATCGAGAGCAGAGGCATCCCCATCGTCCCTCTCATCGGGCACCGTATCTGCCTCCTCAGCGGTCGGCTCCTCCTCGTCCCCAAACGGGTCATCGAGATCCTCATCATCTCCAAACCCTGCAAAGGGCTCCCATCCAAGATCATCCTCATCAAAGCCGAACGCATCGTCTTCCTCAGCTACCGGCTCCGTGCCGGCGCTGTCGTCTTGCTTCTCACCATCGAATGGCGACCATAGTTCATCCGAAGCCGGCCCATTGCTCGTTTCATCGAGACTCTCGGCGGACTGCTCATTTGCGTGGGCCAATTCGGCATCTGGGGTAGGCGTCCATTCCTCCGGATGCTCTGCTTCCTCCTGATCAGCCCGATCGGATACCGGGTCCTCGCTCTTAACAGCCGACTCCTCGGTAGACCGGGCGAGTGCTTCGAGCTTTTCCTGCGTTTCTTCGTCTGGCGAAAGCGTTTTGCTCAGGCGCTCCCGCACCAGATCCTCCGGCGCGTACACGAGGGTTACCGCCATACTCAAACTCTGAACCAGCTCCTCCACTTCCTCGCACGCGGGGTCGTGCGTGGCGATAGTCAATCGATGACCACCTGCCTCGGGGTCTATCGTCATCTCCACCGGGAGGAGGTTAAGGTCCTCCAGCGAATCCTGCACCCCGTGCGGAAAGAGTCCCAGAATCGCGCTTACAAAGTCTGCGTCGGGGTGATCAGGCGTAATCTCCGCCTCCCCATAACCAAGAATATCCGCGGCCGTGGCATAGCCAGTGGACGAGTCTACATGCCCTGCCTCAATCAACGTGCGCCACAGCGATGCGTGCGGATCGGCAAGCGAGTCGTTGACCCGCCGGGCCACCGAGGGTGCAAGGTGCTCGCGCTCACAAAAGGCGATGGCTACGTCGTCCTCCAGTGACTGAAGCGAAAACTCCAGTGGCGGAGGCGGGCCCCCTACCGGGTCGGAGGCGTCCGCTGACACGTCCGGCATGTCCTTCGTTTCGGGTCGAAGCCCTTGCAGCTCCGTGTCAGTATCCTCTCCATTCGTAGACTCAAATGCCGTTTCCGACGAATCGCGCTCCTCTACCGGATCAGCTGGCTGCGATGAGGTGTCCCCATTTACATGCTCGGGCGTTGCTACTTCATCCCCGGCATCGGAGTCAGCGGAAGGCGACGGATCTGACGCAGGCTCTTCCTCGCGCACGAAGTCAACCAGCCAGCCCATGCGACGCTTACCGCTCTGCTGTCGACCGCCAGCCCGCTGCTTTTCCGACGCCTTGTCGGACTGCGGGTGCTCGGAAGAATGATCGTTTGTAGAGTGCTCGGACATATACCGTCACAGAAAAAGAGAGTGAGCGGAAGCGGGTGGGGCGTTACTGCAGTCCCATCATGCTTTGCGTATCGGGCTGCACGAAGGCGATCTCCGTGGAGAGTACCGTCAGGAAACAGATTCCGATGGTGATCAGGATAGCCACGGCCGTCTGGATGCTCTGTACCGCGTTCTTCAGCTGTAGCGAGGTCTCCCGCTCGTAATAGTCGGCCATCTGACGGGCGGAGTCCTGCACGTTCCCCGTCTCAGCACCGCTCCGGAAGCGTGAGAGTGTCATGCTGGTGAACACGCCGCTGGCTTCCATCGACTTCACAAGGCCGGTACCCTGCGCGACCATCATGGGCACCGTGGTGGTCTTGATCTGATGCTCCATGTAGCGATTGCCGCATGCCTCGGAGGCTACCTTGATTACGTTCAGGTTGTCGCCCGAGCCGGAGTACAGCACGAAAAAGACGCGGCAGAAAATCTCAATGTTAAGCTTGTGTAGCA
>SLED01000175.1 GCA_007124945.1 Salinibacteraceae bacterium
ACAAAATATCCGGGCCCAGTACAACGAGGTGAGTGTGATCGTATTTTCGATGTACGATGAGAGCGTATACGCCGAACGTGCGATTCGTGCAGGTGCGAGCGGGTATTTGATGAAGAGTGAACCCACGCAGCGCGTTATCGACGCGATTCGTGGAGTAATGGACGGAGAGGTATTCCTGAGCCGTCGCATGGCATCTCGAATCTTAAGCAAAGTGGCTCGCCCCGGACGATCAGCGAGTCCGGGCTTTGCGATCGACGATTTAACGGACCGCGAGATGGCGGTTTTCCAGATGCTTGGGCAGGGATACAGCATCGAGGAAATTACTGATCGACTGAGTCTGAGTCGCAAAACAATCGAGACCTACCGGCGCCGTGCAAAGGAAAAGCTCGGCCTCGATACAGTGGCTGAACTCCTGCAGTACGCAATTCAATGGACTCACGGGCAGGGAGGCGGCACGGAAAGCCGGGCGGGGGCGCAGGGCCAAGAGGCGTAGCGAGCAACCGCAGCGTTATTAGTTACGAGCCTCGCCGGCCGCGGACCTCGCCGCGAGAGGCGTTAGCGCTGCCGTGCAACATCTTATCATGGTGGATTGGTAGACGTTGTGCCTGGTTTTGGCGCAACAACTAAGTACCCAGCCCAGTCGGGGTAGCGTCGGGCTTCGTTAGGTCAGTAAGGCAAATATCTGGAGAAGCTTCGCTGCAAGCCGACAGCAGGCAATCCAAAGGAGCACAAGATTGTCACATCGCAGGTTGTAGGATAACGGGTGACAAGCCACATAGTGATCTGCAAGTGCGTGAGAGTGTATACCCTGCTGCTACGTAAGTTAACCAATCAGTAAATTACTTGATCTAAATTAGACTCAAGTTACCGGTAGCAGGACCTGTTGTATTTAGTCGCAGATGTGCTGGTGGCGGATTCTTTTCGGTCTACCCGTTCAGACCGATCAGAAGTTAACACGTACTATCCACCAATCCATTCATCCGCACCCCCGCTCTCATGAACGCGCAGAATTCGAATTCCAGAGAAAGCCTTCGCATTTTCGTAGTCGACGATCACCCGGCCATTTCCGAGGCGCTGCGCGACGTGGTGGAGAATCGGCTCGATATGAGCTATGTGGGCTCGTCTCGGACTGCTGCTGATGCGATAAAGAAAGTGGAGGAATTGCAGCCTGACATCGCGGTGGTGGATATCTCCTTGGAGGATTCTCACGGACTAAACCTGGTGCAGGACATCCGGAGCACTGCTCCGAACACACAGGTGGTGGTCTTTTCGATGTACGACGAGGTGGCTTATGCGGAGCGAGCTATCCGAGCGGGTGCACTTGGGTACGTGATGAAAAGCGAGTCCACCGACCGCGTGATGGAGGCAATCCGGTCGGCAGCCAAGGGAGAGGTGTATCTGAGCCACCGCATGGCGTCTCGCATTCTCAGCAAAGTAGTGCGGGGCAAGGGTAAACAGCCAAGGTTTGCGGTTGATGATCTTACCGATCGGGAGATGTCTGTATTTCAGATGCTTGGGCAGGGACTGAGTGTTCAGGATATCACCGATCGACTCGGCCTCAGCCGCAAGACCGTGGAGACATATCGGCGGCGCGCGAAGGAAAAGCTGGGCCTGGATTCCGTTTCGGCACTTCTGCAATATGCAATTCAGTGGAACCAGGGCCAGGTGAGTGAGAAGCGCATGATCGAGGACGAGTAGACAGCTACTTGCTGGCGGTACTTTTGGAGCTACCTTCATCCAGAATCGGAGCACGCTGGGTGCGCCAGATTCTGCCAGATAACGCGTCCGTTACTCACCAGACGCATGTCAGGTTGGTCAATGGTACGTGTCGCTCGGGCTAAATCTGTACGTAGGGTTCGCAAGTTCAGTCATACCTTGGGGTCACGTTAGAAAGTCAACGCCAAACTACCCATGTACGAAGACGGCCAACATCTGCGGTTAGCAAAGGGCAATCAGCCAAACGCGGCTGATCGAGCCTGGGCTTCGCATCTACCCGAGGTAGATGAAGCGATGGTGGCTATGGTGCACGACTGGCTTCCGGTTTATGCGGGAGCTGAAAGGGTACTGGAGCAAATGCTTCACGTGCTTCCGCAGTCAGAGGTGTACAGCCTGATCGACTTTTTGCCAGAGGATCAGCGTGCATTTCTGCAGGGACGCAATGTTCAGACCTCGTTTATCCAGCGTTTACCCTTTGCGCAGAGCAAGTATCGATACTATCTGCCGCTGGCGCCCCTGGCTATTGAGCAGTTCGATCTCACCGGCTACAACGTGGTGGTCTCGTCAAGCTATGCTGTTGCAAAAGGTGCACTTACTACCGCTGATCAGTTGCACATCAGCTACGTGCACAGTCCGATACGGTACGCCTGGGATTTGCATTTTGAGTATCTGCGTGAGGGTGGACTGCAACGAGGATTGAAGGGCATGATCGCCCGGGCAATTCTCCACTACATGCGGTTGTATGACGCGTCAACAGCGTCCCGTCCGGATGTATTGGTAGCCAACTCAAACACAGTAGCCCGTCGCATCAGGAAAACGTACAGGCGTCCTGCTCGGGTTATCTACCCTCCTGTAGATACGAAAGCGTTTCAGCTGCAGGCGGAGAAGGACGAGTTTTATCTCACGGCTTCGCGGATGGTACCATACAAACGCCTTGACCTCATCGTTGAGGCGTTTGCTGGAATGCCTGACCGAAAACTTGTCGTGATCGGTGACGGCCCGGAGATGGATCGGGTGAAGTCTAAGGCAGAGGCGAATACGGAAATCCTCGGCTACCAGTCTAACGACGTTCTACAGGACTATATGCAGCGAGCGAAAGCCTTCGTGTTTGCTGCTCAGGAGGATTTCGGAATCGTTCCTGTTGAAGCACAGGCCTGCGGTACACCTGTGATAGCCTACGGGCGAGGCGGGGTTAGTGAAACTGTGATACCAGGTGAAACTGGCGTTTTCTTCCACAAGCAGACGGTCCCAAGCCTCCAACGTGCTGTCCGCACGTTCGAGAAGCATCAGGAATCATTTGATCCCCACGCAATTCGCTCCCACGCAGAAAGGTTTGATATTGAGCGGTTCCGCGATCAGTTCGAGGAGCTAATACGAACGGAATACGCTCGTTTCAAGCAGGGTTACGTTTCGCGCAGTGTAGGCCACAGCCTGCGTTCCTGATAATACTGAATTAGCATACCTATGAGTACACAGGTATATATGAATGGTCCAGCTGTAGCGCCTTCATCAACCGAGGCTAATCGTGCTCGGGGTTTAGTTGAGCGTGCGCCGCGTACGTTTCCTGCCCGCTGGGCAACCATCTTCTCGTTCGTATTTGCTGATGTGACAGCGATGTTACTGCTCGCTCTCGTGTCAGTGGGGTTGGTTGCGGTGCCTCTGGGAATTGGAGCTGCTGCCCCACTGGTACTTCAGGTGGTGGTACCCGCGGGGCTTCTGCTTATGATTGCGTTTGCGATTGCTGATCTTTACAGGGTAAACTCGTTACATCCGGCGAAGGAGCTACGGATGACCGCTATTCTAACATCTGTAGTTTTTACAGCGTTTGGAGCCGGGTTATACCTTTTTGCTCCGCCTAC
>SLED01000181.1 GCA_007124945.1 Salinibacteraceae bacterium
AGGGAGATCTCGGAACTGTCGTCGTGCGCCACACAATGATCTGGGTGAAAGAGGACGATCGCTGGCAGATGGTCGGCTGGCAGGGGACCGCGTTGCCCGGCGAGGAGGCATACGGCCCGGAGCACGACGGGAACTGAGTGACAGGTGATTGCGCGAGCCTCTATCACGCAAACCAACAATGATATTAAATCATGAAAACCAACCCGAATGACATCTCACGGCGCGATTTCATCCAGGGCTTAGGTGCGTTGGGGTTGGCCGGCTCTTTCCTCGGCGCTCCCTTCAGCGGCCGCCTCGGCGAACTCTATTCCGGGAGCTCTTCGCGTTCGGGTCTACATCCGAAGCCCCTTCCTGAACGATCGCCGGGCAGCCTCGACAACCACGTTATTGTCATCGGCGCAGGCCTCGCTGGCTTAGCGGCAGCCTGGGAATTGCAGGAGGCCGGCCACGAGGTGACCCTGCTGGAAGCGAAGCCCCGGCCCGGCGGACGTGTCCGCACCCTCCGAGAACCTTTCGCTGACGATCTCTACGCGGAAGCCGGCGCGATGGCATTTTCCTCCGAGGCGTACACGCAGGCCAACCGCTACATCGACGAACTTGGACTGGAGCGAGTCGATTGGGAGCAGCCAGAGCTACCAGCCCTTTACTACATTCGGGGTGAGCGCTTTACGGCGGGCCCCGACGAGCAGGTCGACTGGCCCTACGACCTCGACGAAGAGGAGCAGGAGCTCGGGCCGAGGGGCCTCTGGCAGCGCTACTTCTTAGAGACGCTTCCGCAAGAGGTTACAGAGCTGCAAGCATGGGACGAGCCGCCGCTCCGAGAGCTCGACGAGCTCTCCCTCGCGGAGTACCTGCGGGAGCAGGGCGCGAGCCAGGGGTTCATGGACCTCATTGCCGAGACGTTTTTTGGCCGGCGAATTAATCGGACGTCGACGCTCTCCATAGCACTGCTTCAGAGCGGTCTCTCCCCCCGGGGAGCGCCCTTCGCACTACACGGCGGTAACGACCGGCTGCCGTTTGGGATGGCGCAGCGACTCGGCCAGAACGTCCATTACGGAGTGGCGGTAACCGACATTCGGGACACCGGCTCCGGCGTCGAAGTGAGAGCCGAACGAGGTCCCCGCGCCGAGTCCTACGAGGCCGACCGCGCGGTCTGCGCGGTACCGCTCGGCGTACTTAAAGCGCTTGAGATAACCCCTCGGATGCCGCAGCGGAAGCAGCAGGCCGTCTCGGAGATGCCGTATGTCGAGGCCACGCGTACCTTCATGCAGGTGAAACGCGCCTTCTGGTATGACGAGGGCGTCACCGGAGCGGCCTTCATCGACCTACCTCTGGGTGATATCAACCGTCATCCCTCGGATGACGCGGCAGGGCCCAACGAGCGTTCCATCCTGGAGAGTTACTTTTTTGACGAGGCTGCCGCCGAGTATGCCGCGCTCCCAGAAGACGAACTCCTCGAACACATCCTCGAGCACATGGAAAAGCTCCATCCAGGATTTCAGGAGCACTTTGAGGGCGCAGTTGTGAAGGCCTGGGGTGAAGACCCTTATGCGCAGGGCCACGCCTCGTGGCCGCGCCCGGGCGACATGACCTCCCACCTCAGGCCGCTGCAGGAGCCGCACGGGCATATTCACTTTGCTGGCGAGCATACCTCCGTCCTGCGAAACACAATGGAGGGAGCGCTGCGCTCCGGCATTCGGGCCGCCCGGGAAATCGATGAGGCCGCCGCGGCTGGCGGATGAAGGGGCGCCTCGGCGCAGGACTTCCGTTTTGATGTCCGCCCGCCTGCCATCAGACAAACGCACCGAATTGATCCAGCTAGCCCATGAACAGCTTTTTCCTGAATGGTTTCGTTCCAAGGCTACCGGCTCCGCCGAATCCGCCGTCCTCGAAGCGTGCTATGAGCAGCTTGGCGTCTTCGTCGTTCCGGCCAGCGAAGCCGAAGCCTACCTGCCCGAGGGGTTCGAACCATATCAGCCTGAGGGGTTCGAACCTGAAAACGTGGCCCCCTCCGGCGAAATCGCTCCGCTCACCAACTACGGCGATCGCTTCGCGCCCGAAGTCTTACTCTACGCCGCGGCCGGTTAAGTGGTCTTCTACCCGAACTTCCGCGGCAGCACGAGTTATGGCGAGGATTTCGGCAACGAGCTCTACCACGATTTCTCCGGCGGGGAGTACCAGGATATCATGGACGGGGTGGATCGCCTCGTGGCAGATGGAATTGTGTCAGAGGATAGCCTCTACGTGACAGTCGGCAGCGCGGGCGGAACCTCAACGGCGTGGATCGTGGGGCAGACCGACCGCTTTCAGGCGGCTGCTGTGCAGAAGCCAGTAATGAACTGGATTAGCAAGACGCTGGCCGCCGACAACTGGTATGCCTACGCGGATTACCGCTACCCGGGCTGGACGTGGGAGAACCCGATGGATTACTGGGAGGTCTCGCCGATTTCCCTGGTGGAAAACGTGGAGACGCCGACCATGCTGATTCTGGGTGAGAAGGACCTGCGCACGCCTACGTGGGAGGCCAAGCAGCTCTACCACGCGCTCATGCAGCGGAAGGTGGACACCATCTACGTGGAACTCCCCGGCTCCTACCACAACATGGCCGCCCGCCCGAAGAGCTCATCGCCAAAGTGGATCACATCCTGGCGTGGATGGAGCGGTATCGGTGAGGCCCACCGCCACAGTACCCACCCCCGTCATGCTGAGCGAGCTGTTGATTCCTTGTGCCCTCCGTCTCGGTCCAGGCGCACAGCGCGATGCTAACCATTTGGCTGAAGGCCAGCCAATGGAGCCGAGACGGCTCCGCGGGTGCGTTGCGCCCGGGACGGACGCGACGAGATAACCACGTGTACCACACCAAGCGATGCTTCACGCGCTGTCGTTCAGTCAGCATGACGCAGGGGAGTATTGTGTTGAACAGGGGCGTCCGGCCAAGTGGAGGCGTATTCGGAGCCGCCACCGGCAGCCACAAGCGGCCCACCGCCACCGTAGCCACCCGCGTTCTCATGCGCGAAGCGACGCATCGCTTCATGCTAGTCAATTTCAAAGGGGCCTACCGTGTGGCCAATGTTGTGGCACCACACCTTTACTTTGTTCTCCACAGACCAACCAATACGCACTTTTCCGTCTGTACCCACTCCAACCTTTTGTCTAAATGAATAGTGAGGATTACCTCCAGCGAAATAAGTGCAGTTTAACGGTTTCCCCTGAACAGGATTTCTCCCCTCCTGATCGCAATCCGTCGTGATTCTAAAAGCTCGTACATCGTCGATTTAGATTCCCTCTTAGGCTGACCTGTTTACTGATTTCCGGATCGACCAAAAAGCCGCTGCTCCGATGCGCCCATCACCAATTGTAAAGTTGCCTTTTCATTGGCATTCGCCCGCTCAACAACCTCATGTGCCCATTCCCATGACGGAGTAATGCCGTGGAGCGGATCGTCGACTCCGGTGATTGCTGCAAGGTAATCTCGCATTCCTATTTTGAGATGAGCGTCGGTCAGAAAGTATGCCTGAGCAATGAGGAGTTCGACAACCTCTGGAGTATGAGCATCCA
>SLED01000383.1 GCA_007124945.1 Salinibacteraceae bacterium
CAGCTGCTGGAGCAGATGCCGACGCGCGGTTTCCAGTCCTCGGTCGATCACCGGTTGCACTTCGGGTTGGGTACGAGCGAGCAGATAGACTCCGTTCGTGTCATCTGGCCGGATGCGCGGACACAAACGCTCACGGATGTGATGGTGGATGAAACCGTTGTTTTTCGTCAGGAAGAGGCGGACAGTGTGTACGATTACGAGCGCCCCTCTCCGGAGCAGCCGCTTTTCGAGCGGGTGACCGACGATCCGGGCTTTGATTTTGTCCATCAGGAAGGGAGCTTCATCGATTATAATCGCGAGCCGTTTCTCACGCAGAAGATCTCTCGGGAAGGTCCTGCGCTGGCGGTTGGCGATGTCACGGGTAATGGGCTGGATGATGTGTACGTGGGTGGCGCAAAGCGCCAGGCCGGCGTGCTGTACCTACAGCAGAATAATGGTTCGTTCGCTGAGGCCTCGGCCGAGACGTTTGCGGCGGATGCCGACCATGAGGACGTCGATGCGGTCTTTTTCGATGCAACCGGCAACGGCGCGCTGGATCTCTATGTGGTAAGTGCCGGAAACGAGCACTGGGGCGAGCAAGAGCCGCTGCGCGATCGGCTATACATCAACGACGGGGAAGGAGGCTTTGCTCGTAAGATGGATGCTCTGCCCGATTTCTTTGCGAACGGCTCCGTGGTGGTGCCTGGCGATTTTACTGGCAACGGCGCGCTTGATCTGTTCGTGGGCAGCCGGGTGGTGGCCCGCGAATACGGCGCTAACCCGCCCAGCTTCCTGCTGGCCAACGATGGGACCGGCACGTTCTCAAATGTCACCGAAGAGCTCGCGCCGGAGCTCAGCAGTCTGGGCCTCGTTACCGACGCGGTGTGGACCGACTTCAACCAGAGCGGCCGGCTTGACCTCATACTCGTTGGCGAGTGGATGCCGGTCACCGTATTGACACAGCAGGAGGACGGTACGTTTAGGAATGACACCGACGCTGCGGGTTTGCGGGGCACCGAGGGCTGGTGGTACGCTGTTGAAGCTGCCGACCTGACCGGGGATGGCTATGATGATCTTGTGCTCGGCAATCTGGGTGAAAACTCTTACATCCGGGCATCGACCGACACCCCCGCGCGGCTGTATCGCCACGATTTTGACGACACCGGACGGACGGAAGCGCTGCTCACCTTTTACAAATCTGACGGCGTAAGCTACCCGATCTACGGGAGAGATGACTTTGTTCGGAACATGCCGAGCTTGCGCAGCGCCTATCCAACGCACACCGACTTCGCCGATAGTCGACTCGAAGATATCTTCTCCTCGCGTGTGTTGGAGCAAGCCGAGGTCAAAGAAGCCCGCACGTTCTCGTCGGTCGTCGCCCTAAATCAGGGTGACGGTACGTTTGAGACTGCGTCCCTTCCCATTGAGGCGCAGTTCGCTCCGGTTCGCTCTATCGTCGTGGATGATTTCACCGGAGACGGTAATCTGGATGTAATCCTCGCCGGCAATTTCCACGATGTGTTGCCCATCCGTGGTCGCTACGATGCAAGCTATGGCCTGCTGTTGCAGGGCGATGGGAGCGGGACGTTTGCAACGATCCCGATGGAGGAAAGTAATCTGGTACTGCGGGGGCAGGTTCGCCAGTTGCAGCGCGTACGAATGGGTGCTGAGGGTTCACTGCTTTTGGCTGCCCGCAACGATAGCAGTCTCCAGGCCATCAGGATTGCGCCCGAAGGTTCGCTGTTGGCTTCACGCTAACATGACAGCTGTTTTGATGTCAAATGGATTCATGAGATGCAGCAACAGATGAAGAGCATTAAATTTTCTGTAGTCGCCCTTCTCTGCGTCGGTCTTGCGTTCACCTTTAGCGCGTGCGGCGGGGATGAAGCTCCACCGCCGGATGGGGAGGCGGAGTGGATGCATTCCACGATGAAGGGTATTACTGACATTATGGTGCACGATATCTTTAATCCTCCGCAGGCCTCCCGCACGTACGCCTACGTATCTGTAGCTGGGTACGAAGCCATCCGCCACATGGACTCCAGCTTCGTGTCGATGGCCGGGCAGCTAAACGAGCTGGATCAGGTGCCGGCACCGGAGACCGGAGAAGAGTACTATTATCCGCTGGCGAGCTTGCAGGCGATGCTCGATGTGGCAGAGGCGCAAGTTTTTTCTCGCGATCGAATTGATCCTCTTCGCCAGCAACTGTCCGACTACATGCGCGAATTCGGGTTGCCGCGGGATGTGAGGGAGCGATCCATTGCGTATGGTGAAGAGGTCGCTCAACACATCCTGTCCTGGGCGAATCAGGATTTCTACAGGGAGACGCGTGGGATGTCCGCCTTTTCGGTGAGGGAGGAAGAGCCGGGACGCTGGATGCCTACGCCGCCCGCGTACATGGATGCCATCGAGCCCAACTGGATGCACCTGCGCCCCTTCACCCTGGATGCTGCCGAGCAGTTCAGACCCGAGCCGCCCGCGCCCTACAGCCTTGACGAGGATAGCGAGTTTTATCGCGAGTTGGCGGCCGTTTTGCCCTACGACAACCAGCAGGTCGATGGGGAGGAGCGCGAGATTGCGTCGTTCTGGGACTGCAATCCTTACACGCTCCACGTCCATGGCCACGCCAAATTCGCGACTAAACAGATGACGCCGGGTGCGCACTGGGTCGGTATTGCAGCGACGGCCGCGCGCGAAGACGGGCGGAATATGGTGGAGACCGCCGAGACCTACCTGCTCACCTCCGTGGCGCTCGCCGATGGGTTTATTAGCAACTGGGATGAGAAGTATTACAGCAGCCTGATCCGCCCGGAGACCGTCATCAACAAGCATTTTGACGAAGCCTGGATTCCCGTGCTTCAAACGCCCCCCTTCCCCGAGTACACGAGCGGCCACAGTGTGATATCGCGTGCTTCAGCAGAGGTGCTCACGGCACTGTACGGCGATAGCTTTGCCTATAAAGACACTGTCGTCGTTGAATACGGGCTACCTTCCCGTACCTTCGACTCGTTTTTTGAAGCGTCGAACGAGGCTGCCATCAGCAGGCTCTATGGCGGCATTCACTATCCAATGGCGATCGATGAGGGTATCCGCCAGGGAGCCAAGGTAGGCCGACATCTGCTGGAACGCGTGCAGACCAGAGACCAGGGTTTTCCGCAGGCCAACGGCCATCCTGACGTCGCGCAGCTTGGGGTGACCGAGCCGTATCTGGCGGTTTTACGCAACTGATCGTAAATAAACGAGAGTGCTCATCTCGGATATTCATACCATGCTCGATAGAGTCATTCGGCCCGCACTGGTGCTTCTGGTCGCCGTGCTCATTGCGGGCTGTGGCGCCGATACTGATCCATCCGATACGGATGACCCTTACGCGGATCTCGAGCTGGAGGGAACGGACAGAATGGTTCATATCCTGGATGACCTGAACCGTCAGGCGTTCGAGCGCCCACAGGACTATTTCAAGCTTAACAGCCTCCGCGCAGAACTTCTTGATTCGCAGCTTGCAGAGACGGAGAATCCAGACCAGCGTCTACAGCTCCGGCTGATGCTTGCGGAAGAGTTGATAAA
>SLED01000160.1 GCA_007124945.1 Salinibacteraceae bacterium
AGCTTTTCCTCCGCGAGGTAGCGTCCATCTTCCGTGAGGTTGTACTCTTCTTGGGCAGATTGAATCTCGTTTTTTGCACTCCGCCGGATGTTGCGGATGGCCACTTTGGCGTCCTCGCCACGTGTGCGAGCGGTTTTGGCGAGCTCCTTTCGGCGTTCTTCCGAGAGGGGCGGGATGGGCACGCGAATGATCGTTCCGTCGTTCGACGGGTTGAGGCCCATGTTGGCTTCCATGATGCCTTTCTCGATGGGCTCAAGCGCACCCTGGTCCCAGGGTTGCACGATGAGCAGATCCGGCTGCGGGGCGCTGATGCTGGCGATCTGGTTCATCGGCGTGCGCGAACCGTAGTAATCAACCTTCACATTTTCAATCATCGAGGGCTGAGCACGTCCGGCGCGTATTGACTGGAGCTCAGTGCGGAGATGCTCCACAGCTTTGCTCATGCCGTCCTCAGCGGAATCCAAAATGATCTGCAGTTCTTCATCTAACATGGAAGTGGCGAAAGCGAGTTGAGGTAGGGCGAGAGGGGCGGGCACGCTACGATGATTCCGTGCGTGCTTCATCGTGCCAGTAAACAAGTGTTCCGACATCCTCGCCTTGTGCAATGCGAAGCAGGTTGCCGGGCGTATTCATGTTGAAGACAATGATATTCATATCGGACTCCTTGCAGAGCGTGAAGGCTGTCATGTCCATCACGCGCAGATCCTCGCGAATGATTTCCTCACCATGCAGCGAGGTGAATCGCTCAGCAGAAGGGTCGGATTCCGGGTCGGCTGAAAAGATGCCGTCCACACGGGTGCCCTTCAGCAGCACATCCGCTTCGATTTCAAGCGCGCGGAGGGCTGCGGCGGTATCCGTGGTGAAGTAAGGATTTCCCGTCCCGGCGCCGAAAATGACCACGCGTCCTTTTTCCAGATGGCGGACGGCTCTGCGGCGAATAAACGGTTCGGCAATCTCTTCCATCTTGATCGATGATTGCAGCCGCGTGTCGAGGCCTTCCTGTTCCAGGGCATCCTGCAGCGCCATGGCGTTGATCATGGTGGCGAGCATGCCCATGTAATCGGCATGCGCCCGCGTCATTCCTTTGGATGCCTCCACACCGCGAAAAATGTTTCCGCCGCCGATCACGATCGCAAGCTCAAGGCCGGTATCCACCACATCTACAACAGCCCGGGCATACTTGTGCAGCACCCGCTGGTCTATGCCAAACTGCTTCTCTCCAAGGAGCGCCTCTCCACTAAGCTTGAGGAGGATGCGGTTATACCTGGGGGAATTATTTACCGACGGCATGAAGGCTTACAGCTATAGATGGAATGCGGGGTGGTACAGCGCAGAGCGTAAGGTACGCTTTGGTTGCCTACGGTGCAAAAGCGGAAAGCGAATGGGACTGTGCTTGTACCGGTACGGGGTGATATAGAAAAAGGGAGCTTGCTATACGAGCAAGCCCCCTGCTTTATGCTGTGCGACCCGCTTCGTTTCCGGAGCGCACTGTGGATTTTTACTCACCGAGTGCGTAGCGCACGTAGGTGGAGATGTCGATATTCGCTTCGTCAAGCACTTCGCGGACGGTTTTGGAGGAGTCCTTCACGAACGGCTGTTCTACCAGCACGTTGTCTTTGAAGAAGCGATCAAGCTTGCCCTCGGCAATGCGCTCGATGATATGGTCGGGCTTGCCTTCGTTACGGGCGTTCTCGCGAGCGATCTCTTTCTCTTTTTCTTTTACGTCTTCATCAACGCCATCCACGGTGGCAGCGATGGGGTTGAGCGCGGCAACCTGCATTGCGATGTCGCGTCCGGCGTCGGCGGCGTCACCGTTGCCATGCACATCCACGAGCACTGCAAGACGCGAGCCCGGATGGATATAGGAGATGACGGAGCCACCATCGCTTTTTACAACATCGAACCGGCCGATCTCGATCTTCTCTCCGATCTTTCCGGTAAGCTGTACAACCTTTTCCCCGACAGACTTGCCGTCGGCAAACGGGAGGCTCTCGAGAGTATCCTCGTCGGCGGGCTGCTCGGCGAGAATGATGTCAGCCAGCTGATCGACGAAGGATTGAAATTCTTCGTTACGCGCTACAAAGTCGGTTTCGCAGTTGACCTCAACGATGGCGCCGGTGGCACCATCGTCAGATACTTTGGCTGTGACGAGGCCTTCGGAGGCTTCTTTATCGGCGCGTTTGGCCGCTACCTTCTGACCCTTCTTGCGAAGGAGCTCAACTGCGGCATCGAAGTCGCCATCGGTCTCCTGAAGGGCTTTCTTACAATCCATCATTCCAACACCGGTGGCATCCCGGAGTCGTTTTACTTCTGCTGCAGAAATGGCCATGAGTACGGTTAAGCGGTTATCTTCAACAAATTAATTTTAGCGTTGCGGGGTTACCCCTTCTGCTTCTGTTTTTGCTTCTCCTGCTTCTTGGCCTGGTCCTCGGCCTGCTTCTGGGCCTGGCCAGTCTGTGTGGCCTGCGAGATAACGCCCGTAATCAGATCGATGGATTTGAGCGCATCGTCGTTCGCCGGGATGGGGAAGTCAATGGGGTCGGGGTCGGCGTTTGTGTCCGTCATGGCAATGATCGGGATGTTGAGCTTCACTGCCTCGTTGACGGCAATGTGCTCGCGCTTCACATCCACGATAAAGATCGCTCCCGGGAGCCGGGCCATGTGCCGGATGCCGCCGAGATTCCGCTCAAGCTTTTCGCGCTCGCGGATTTTCGTAAGGCGCTCTTTCTTCTTCAGCTGGTCGAACGTGCCGTCGTCCTCCATGCGCTCAAGCTGTTCCATGCGCCTGATGCTGAGGCGCATCGTCTGAAAGTTTGTGAGCATACCGCCCAGCCAGCGCTCTACCACGTAGGGGGAGTTCGCTGCTTCAGCGTGCTTGCGTACAGTATCCCGGGCCTGCTTCTTGGTGCCAACGAACAGAATGGTGCGGCCGCGTCGAGCAAAGCGCTCAGCGGCCTCAGCAGCACGGTCGAGAAGCACCTGGGTCTGCATCAGGTCCACCACGTGGATGCCGTTTCGCTCCATGAAGATGAACGGCTTCATCTTCGGATTCCAACGACTGGTGAGGTGACCAAAGTGGGTACCTGCTTTAAGGAGTTGCTCTATTTCGACGCGATGAGCAGCCTTTCCGTTGGACGAGGCATCCTCCTCTTCATCTGTCTCGTCCTCGTCGGCTTCTTCCTCGTCGGAGACCTCTTCCACTTCGTCTTGCTCGTCGGCTTCTTCGTCGCGAGCCTTAGCGGTGTCTTCCTCAGCGGCAGCATCCTCGGGGCTTTCGTCCTTCGTGGCCGACGCTTCGGTTTCCTTGGTGGTTTCCGGCGCCTCAGCCTTCGCTTCCTCGCTGGAGGCCGTTGCTTGCGTTTCTTCCGATTCCTTGGTTGCCGCTTCGTCCTGCTCGGCGGCTTCCGCGTTTTTCTTTTCTTCAGACATAGGTATGTAATTGTTTGGGTTGAGCCTCTACACCCGTCCTTTGCGCCGTGTATCAACCGAAGTTGACACCCCACGGACACATCGGGGTGTATGTGTGATTGAAAAAGCCCGGCGATACGCCGGGGATGGCAGCACGCAACCACCGGAGCGGTTGCACAGCAGTCTGCCGGTACAGCAAATCGTTTTTACCGCTTGGAGAACTGGAATTTCTTCCGCGCCTTGGGCTGGCCGTACTTCTTGCGCTCCACCATGCGAGGGTCGCGCGTCAGGAAGCCTACCTCGCGCAGCGCTGCCCGATGCTCTTCGTTACGGTTTACCAGCGCACGCGCAATGCCGAGACGAATCGCCTCTGCCTGCCCGGTGAGTCCGCCACCCTGCACGTTTACCAGAACATCAAACTGCCCGGACGTATTGGTGACGTCAAACGCAGCGCGCACAGCCGCTTGGCGTGCTTCATGCGGGAAGTAGTCGTTGAGCGGTTTCTTGTTGACCACAATATCGCCGGTACCCGGACGCAGGTAAACGCGTGCGGTTGAGGTTTTCCGGCGGCCAATGGCTTGTTCTTCTTGAGCTACAGCTGGCATGGAGGAAAAGTTGTCAGTTGGAATTCTTTGGCAGAAGGGGAAGCGACGCGCTATGCGTCAACTTCGAGTGGCTGCGGTTCTTGCGCCTGGTGCGGATGCTCGGAGCCGGCGTACACTTTGAGCTTTTTGAACATGCGACGCCCGAGCTTATTTTTTGGGAGCATGCCCTTAACGGCATGTTCGATAAGGAATTCGGGGCGACGCTTGCGCTGTTCGGCAGGCGAGCGGAATTTTTGCCCGCCGGGATATCCCGAGTAAGTGAAGTAGGTCTTGTCCGTTTCTTTGAGCCCGGTGAAGCGCGCCTTTTCCGCATTCACCACGATCACAAAGTCGCCGCAATCCACGTGCGGCGTAAAGAAGGGCCGGTGCTTACCGCGGAGGATGCTCGCTACTTCGGAGGCGAGTCGCCCAACAACTTTGTCGGTGGCATCAACTACATACCAATCGCGCTCGATGGAGTCGGGCTTTACGCTGGCCGTCTTGAAGCTATTCGTATTCATTGTCTTAAAGATTTCTTGCGTAAGGATGGAGCCGGGCGCTCAGCGGAAAATCCGCAAACAATATGATCCAACCGGTAGTTAAAATACAGTAAGTTGCATGAGCAGGTCGGAAAAAGACCTTCCGGCAATGACTCATGCTCACTCGCGCGGCAAATCGATCAGCCTGCTACGAGTGAAGCCCCCGGGCGTTTCGCGCGGACAGAACCCATACACGCTGCGACGTGAGCGGTAGTTTTCGGGGCCACTGTAATTCCTGCAATCTTGACGCACTAATATAGTGCGAAGGAGACTCGGCGCAGTCTTCGGTGAAAATCTACCTACCACCCATCCTGTCCACCTCATGCCAGCGGATGCACCGTTCGACAGCGTTAACGTCGTGGCGAAGGAGCTACCCTTTGGGATTGACGACACCGAAGCTGCGAACGAGGCATTTGTTCAGTGGCGTGAAAACGGAAGTACCGAAGCAAGGCGACTGGTGAATTTGTGGACCTATTGTTTTGTGCGCCGCTATTTTCTGGCAAAATTCCTTCAGCGTTCGTACGGCGGGGCGTCTGACTTCGAGATGTTGATTGAAAAAGTGTACCGCCGGGTCGAAGACAAACGAAGCACGATTAAGCAGCCGGAGCGATATGCCAGTTGGGTTAGTGTCGTCTCGCGCAACACGTTTCTGAACTATGTCCGCACCGATCGGCACTATGTTGCCCTGGAGGAGGATGGCGGCCCGACGCTGCTGGCCGAGGAGGAAACCGGGTCATACGATGCCGGATACGCCCACCATGTGGTGAAGCAGGCTATCGCCGAACTGCCGCCCTTTTTGGAAGAGGTTGCAGAACTCTATATACTTCATCAACGCGACTATGCCGCGATTGGCAGAACGATAGACAAGTCCGTACCAACTGTCCGGGCCTACGTACACAGGGCGCTCAAGCGACTTCGTAACAACGATGAACTGATGTACGCACTCAAGCCGTTTGGTGCCGACAAAATTAGTGAATAGTATGTATTCGGGCCTTTCGTTTCTCATTCGTTGCACCAGAAGTTCATGCGCACTTCGGTTTTGGACGTTATGATTTAATAGGGCACGTGTCTAATGAGGTGGCAAGTTACAACAGACCAATTGTTACTGCTGCAGCATTTCCTTCACAAAAACGTCGTGCAGCCATCGCAGTAGTGTGCGATGCCCGCGGAGAGGATTTGAACAATGGATAATGTAAGGGAAAAGGTTCTTTTCTATCACCTGCTTCCTCCAGAGGACCAGGTGGCCATAGAGGTATTTGTTCAAGAGAATCCGGAGTGGCAGCCAGTATTTGAAGAGGCAAATCGATTGGCTGATCTTGTAGCATCGGCACGCCAGGCCATTCAGTCTCCTGATGAGGAGGAAGCGCTGGCCTATCTGCTTGCAACA
Organism: Salinibacteraceae bacterium; assembly: GCA_007124945.1. Lineage (GTDB taxonomy): Bacteria > Bacteroidota > Rhodothermia > Rhodothermales > Salinibacteraceae > Tc-Br11-B2g6-7. The sequence goes on from SLED01000160.1 coordinate 5,919, forward strand.
CGCTATTACAGCAAGGACGTACCTCGGGAGCTTGCAGATAGCCTTGAGGAAATGAAAGCGCGGCTGCGCGCTGATCCAGAGCTCCGGACGGTGCATGACTCGTTACTTGCCCGCCTCGAAGAGCTTGAAGAAGCAAGCGATGCGAAAAAGCATTTCGAGCGGTTATCCGGAGCGGATACGTCGTCGGATGATCGGGGACCGGTTGGACGCAATTCGCCTGCCGCGTCCCGCATCATCGCCCCTATGCGCTGGGTACTGGCTGCCGTGGTGGCATTTCTGTTTGCTTATGGGGCACTCTTCGCAATCAGTGAGGTGGTGACACCAGATCACGTAAAGCTCGCCGAGTTGGACAGCGATGAGTTATTTGTAGAGGGTTTCCATGACGCGCCTATGCGCAGTGGCGAGCGTGTCGAAATGGAATCCAACGATGTGACCAGCGACTACCTGTACGTGGAAGCACTCGGAATTTTGAAAGAAGCTCGTTCCACCACGCTCGGGCTGTTTCCACGTTTTGATGAGCAGGCACTTGCCGAGGCCGAGACACTTCTTGAGCAGGTCATCGAGAGGGAGGATCCGAATTCGTTCGTGCAACTCGATGCGTATTACTTCCTTGGCAAGGTTCATCTTGCCCGTGGCGAAGAGGGTGAGGCACAGCGGGCATTTCAGCGGGTCGTACGAGGCGAGGGCCGCAACGCGCCCCAGGCGGCAGATATATTGCAGAAGCTCGCGGCTGACGAGGCTTTTGATCCATCGGACGTATAACTTTGCAGAGCTGTGGTCCGTATGAGGGTTCAGTTCCGCGAGTTATGCTAATAGCACATCGTCACTATGTCAGGTCAAGGCTCTGCTGGAAACGTCATCGCTGCCCTGTGTAGCTTCTTCATCCCGGGTCTGGGGCAACTCGTTCAGGGGCGGTTGCTGGCGGCCTTCCTGCACTTCGTTCTTGCAGCCATTCTCTGGTGGTTCTTGCTCGGCTGGATAGTACATCTCTGGTCCATTATCGACGCTGCACGGTGGAAGGGGCGGTAGACGGCTTCGGGAAAGAACGTTTGGGTTATGGTGGGCTATCCTTTGTCGGGTGATGTCGCCTGCATTTTGGGCGCATGGTGTGTTGCCGTGTGCAGGCGCTGTCCCCATCGAGGGTATACAAGCACTCAATCGTCAGGCTCTTCGACTTCAAAGATAGTCCGTTTCTGGAGGCGCTTACCGGACAGGTATTCAATGATTCGCATCTGAAGTGATTCGAATTTCGATCCCGACTCGGAGACTGCGCGCGCCATAGCCCCGCTCGAAACACCGAGCTTTTCCCCGATGCGGTTCTGCGAAAGATTACTTTCCTTCACAAGTCGGCGGGCTTCTTCCCGGAGTGCGTCGTGGTCCATTGTCGTTCTTTCTGGCATGTTGTACTCTATGTGATCAGTAGCAAGGTTCGCGCAGAAATTCGCTGTAGCGGAAACCAAACGTGCCGCTTACCATATAGGTAAGCATCTTTAATAAGTCTACGGTGATATGCAGACATCATCTCGGGTATATTTTAAAACTTCTCGGCGAATGGAAGAGGTGGACGACCGCTCCGTTCATCTTATTGTTACGTCACCTCCCTACCCGATGATTGAGATGTGGGATGAGATGTTCGCGCAGCAAGATCCAGAGATCGGAGAGGCGCTCCAAGCAGGTGATGGCGAGCGGGCTTTCGCTTTGATGCACGATCAGATGATGCCCGTTTGGGAAGAGTGTTTTCGCGTACTTTCTTCAGGAGGGATTCTTTGTTTGAACATTGGTGACGCTACGCGGAATATCGGCGGTCAGTTCAGGCTGTTTCCGAACCACGCCCACCTCGTTAACCTGCTCACTGATATAGGCTTCGATCAGCTGCCTGGAGTACTGTGGAGGAAGCCGACGAACAGTCCGTCCAAATTCCTGGGATCGGGAGCTCTTGGCCTAAACGCATATGTTACGCTGGAGCATGAACACATTCTGATTTTCCGAAGGGGCGGCAATCGGACAGTTTCCGGGGACGCGCGTGAAGCCCGTTATGAAAGCGCATACTTCTGGGAAGAGCGTAATCAGTGGTTCTCGGACGTATGGATGGACCTTCGCGGCATTCGACAGTCGACGGGTAACGGCCACGCCGATCTGCGGGAGAGGAGTGGCGCTTTTCCGCTTGAGTTACCGCTCCGATTGATCGAGATGTATTCCATTTACGGGGATACCGTGTTAGACCCCTTTTGGGGTACCGGCACGACATCCATCGCTGCGGCCATGACAGCCCGAAATGCGGTCGGGTACGAGATTGATCATGCATTTCGTCCCGTGTTCGATCAGCAAATTCGCCTGGTGCCCCAGCTCGCACGCGAACGTAATCGCTTAAGGCTGGAGAAGCATAGAGCTTTTATTCGCTCGCGTAAGTCGGAGGGTAAGCAGCTAAAGCATCTAAACGAATTTTACGATTTCGAGGTAATGATGAGTCAGGAAAAAGGAATTGTATTGTATGATCCCGTTGATGTCGCTCCATGCGATGAGGGATACGCGTTTAGATACCAGCCGCACGTCGAGCAGACGGAACTACTTCCCGAAGTTTAATGGTCCCTCTTCGGGCCAATAGATAGCTGCCCTACGACCTTAGGCCGGGTGCCCTGCGCGTTTAGATTCGCGAGATTCATAAGCTGGGTGGTATACTTTGGGAATTCCGGCTGAGGCGCACCCGCTCTCTCATAAACCTCCTCTATTGGTAGCTCCTCTTCCATAGTAATAGGTCGGTTGCGAATGGTTAAACCAGTCGAACATACCGATGATGTCTGCCAATAGCACATGGGGCTAATCCATGCCTGATGCATTCTGGGTGCCTTATCTGATCCCATCCCCGAGAACCACGTAGCACCGCAGGGTAAAAGTCAAAATCGACAGAAGTGCCATGCGTCTCGCCGTCTCTTTTTTTGTATTCGCCCTGCTTGGTGCCTGCACCGCGAGTCCGCCGGAGGCCGAGCAGCTCATCGACAATGCGATCGACGCGCACGGAATGGCGGCGCTGGACAATGCGGTCGTTACGTTTGACTTCAGAGGCGACCGGTTCGTGGTGGACCGGCAAGATGGTGTCTTCTCGTACACACGGATCTACGAAGATGTCGAAGGGCGTACCGTGCAGGATGAACTCTCAAATGAAGGCCTTACGCGGATGATCGACGGGGAGCCGGCAGAGATTCCGGAAGATGAGATAGGGAGCGCTACCACGGCGGTGAACTCGGTTGTCTACTTTGCGCTGTTACCGTATTTCTTGCAGGATCCGGCCGTGCAGGCGCGCTACTTGGGGGGCGACACCATCCGCGATACGCCATACCACGTGGTTGAGGTGACGTTCGTCGAAGAGGGGGGCGGCGTAGATCACGACGATCGGTTTGTGTACTGGTTTAACGCCGAGGCGGGCACCATGGACTACCTCGCGTACTATTTCCATACCAACGACGGCGGCTCGCGCTTTCGCGAAGCGACCAACGTGCATACTGTCGAAGGCATCCGTTTTCAGGACTACGGTAACTACGTGGTGCCTGAGTTAACGGAGGACGCCATTGAAGAGTACGGGCGGTTTGTAGGTACGGATGAGCTGGAGTATGTCTCGGATGTCGACATAGAACGTGTGGGCGTAGAGCTTCGGTAGACTTCTTTTGTGATAGCTTCATGGCGGGGCAAGGCTTTCGCCCATAGCTTTGTGGCGGTTTTCTTCTCGACAAAAAGCTGTTTTTCGATGGTTCGTTGGATCGCTGTTGTACTCGCTGCATTGATGCTCCCATGGACGGCGTCGGGGCAAGGGGTGGATATCGAGGGCACGTTGCCGGATAGCGTGGTGGTGACCGCAACGCGCCTGGCTGAGGAGGCGCGGCTGTCCGGGCGTCGTGTGACGGTGTGGACGGCGCGGGACATTGAGCGTATGCCCGTAACCTCGCACGACGAACTACTTCGCACGGTGGCCGGCGTAGAGGTGCAAAGCCGCGGTGGATTCGGTGTGCAGAGCGACATCACCATGCGCGGAACGACCTTCAACGGCGTGCTCGTCTTGCTTGATGGAGTACGACTCAATGATCCTATGACCGGTCATTTCCTCGCTGACTTCCCCGTGCCGCTGCGCGACATCGCGCGGATCGAAGTGCTGCGTGGGCCCGCAGCATCGCTCTACGGACCGGACGCCATCGGGGGGGTAATACAGCTTTTCACAAAGGCAGGGCTCGCCTCGCAGCGTGCATCGGGTAAGGAGTGGCAGGGTAGCGCCGAAGCCGCGGCCGGCCGCCATGGACTATACGACGTCCGAGCAGGTGGAGACGGAGGGAGCGAAGGCACGTTTTTCAGCATCTCGGGCGAAGCGCAGGGCAGTGATGGGCAGGCGATCCGTGATGAGGACGGGCGACCGATTCAGGGATCGGACGGAGAGGTGCGGACGGACTTCACCCGGCAGGCGGTTAGTGCAGCGCTGAGCCACAACTTTGGGCGGGCTACGCTGTACACTCGCGCCGGCTTCGATAACCGTGACTTCGGGGCGTACCAGTTCTACAGCGGCGTGCCGAGCGATACAGCCCGCGAGGCTACCTCTACGTTTTGGGCACAATCGCGCTTGACCTCCGGGGCAGAAGCGCCAACGCAGTGGACGCTACAGGTTGGGGCGCGCCAGCACGAAGACACGTACATTTTCAACCCGCAGACGCCCGCCAACGAGCATACGAGCCGACGGATGGAGGCACAGGCCTATGCGTCTCGTGCTCTCGCGCCGCAGCTAACCGTTACCAGTGGTGTTTCCGGTGCCGTGCGGGGCATCGAGAGCAACAACATGGGGACACACCAGGATGTGTCGGTAGGGGCGTTCGTCCGGACGCGATGGCAGCCGCTCCATCAGTTGACCGTCAACGCAAGCGGCCGCGTCGATGCCGACCCTGGCTACGGCGTGGAGGCGACGCCGCAGATGGGCGTGGCCTACAATACCGAGCGGCTAACCCTTCGCGGCGGGGTGAGCCGGGCGGTGCGCGCGCCCAACTACATCGAGCGGTTTTTCAACACCGAACTTGAGTCGCCACGCGGGCGGGATCTGGGTAACCCGGACCTTGAGGCAGAGCGCGCCTGGGCATACGAGGCGGGCATCGATGTGTACCCGGCGCGTGGCATCTCCCTACATGCCACCGCTTTCCAGCGGGATACTCGTAATCTGATCGATTTCGCACAGTTGACCCCGGCAGATACGGTGTTTCTCGCCCGTAACCTCCTTGAGGTTCAGACGCGCGGGCTGGAGCTCGAAGCTGAAGCAAATCGTATCATCGGGCCGGTAGAGTTGCGCGCCACCGGCTCGTATACGTTCCTTGATGCCTCGCTGGGTGAGGTAGAGGAGGGCGTGACGTTCAAGTATGCGCTCACCAACGCGCGTCACCTTGTACAGGCCAACCTGATGGCTGACGTCGGGGCCGCGCAGTTCGCCGTTCAACCGCTCTGGAAGGATCCGATGGATGGCGACCCCTACAGTGTGGTTAACGTGCGCGGCGCGTATCGCCTCCCGCTGGGTGAGCGTAAACTCACCCTCACGGCTGAAGTGCGCAACGTCTTCGACGTCGAGTACTTCGAGATCTTCCGCGCGCCGCTGCCGGAGCGGTGGTGGTTGCTGGGTGCCCGCTGGAATTTTTGAGCTCCTGCACCGCAAGTGACATCCTCATGCCAAAAGCACAGGAGCATTTCGTAGTACTGACTCCGCTTGCGCTTTCGCCGCAGGCGTGTTGATGTGCACGCGCATTCCCGAACGCTCAGGGCCGCGGGCGACGCGGACGGTCTCGCGTTCGGCGAGGTAACCCAGGAAGGCGCCGAGCGAGTCGGGGTCACCCTCGTTGTCGAGGTACTCCGTCACATGCGACAGCGCCGATGCTGTTAGTGCGTAGCACGCCGGGCTGGCCCACTGCGGGGAATCGGTCGTAACGCCGTGAAGGAGCCCGGCTACGGATCCATCCTCCGAAAACTGTAAGATGCTCGTCTGGCGAAGATGCGCGGGCTGATCCTCGTACAGCGCGAGAGCATGAGGCGTGCCGCTTCGTTCGAACGCTTCGCGCAGGGGATCAAGCCATAGTCGAAAGATGCTGTCGCCCGCGGCCACCAGCGCCGGGCTGTCCGTGCCTACCTGATCGAGCGCAAAGTGCAGGTCACGAACTGCTCCCAGGGCCTGTTCGGGCTCGGTTACGCCGTCATTTAACAGAGACAGTCCGATTCCGGCCGCGTCCAACTCCGGCTTCCAATCCGACGCCCACGCTTGCCACTGCTCTGGCTGCGCGTCGTTAATCACAACCGCGATATGCTGGAGTGACGGCCAGGTCTGCAGCTGGTCCATCAGATAATCCACGATGCGGCGGCCGGCAACCTCAACGAGCGGTTTAGGCGAATCGTCCGTAAGTGGCCGGAGGCGCGTACCGAAGCCAGCGCACAGCAGCACCGCGCGGGAGAGCGCCGTTTGAACCATCGCCAGCAGTGATCTATCCCTGTGAGGGCGGATTTACACTTCGCCCATCGAGACGCGCAGACGGTTACGCGCGCGCTCAAGCGCAGCCTCAGCGCGGGCGCGCTCTTCCGGATCCTGCGTGCGGGCGAGTACATCCTTGGCGCGCTCCTCGGCCTGCCGCGCACGCTCGACGTCGATTTCAGAGGCCGGCTCGCACGTCTCCGTTAGCACCGTCACCTTGTTACTGAGTACTTCCACGAAGCCACCGCTGGTGGCAAATCCGATCTTCTCACCGTTCATGGAGGTAACGAAGATGGGGCCAACCTCAATGGTGGCAATCATGGGCGCGTGATCTTTCAACACCTGGAACGATCCTTCCGCACCGGGTGCGCGCAGCCCGCGGGCCTCGCCCTGGAAGGCGCGACGGTCGGGCGCTACGATCTCAATAAACAGGTTGTCCATAAAAGCTAAACAGGGTCAGGGATTCGGCAGGAGCAGCGCAGGCCCTTAGTCTTCGGCAA
>SLED01000128.1 GCA_007124945.1 Salinibacteraceae bacterium
CTGCGGGGCCCTGTACCTCAAGCTCAAAATCCGTGATGTTTCGCCATTCGATATAGTTAGCGCCGCCGGGTTGGAGCGCTGTCCGGCCCTCTCGCCCGCGGGCGAGGTATCCGCTGGTAGATAGTGATGGGCGTGCTCCCACCATCCGATACCGATCATCGGAGTAGCCGAAGCGGGGAGATTTCGCGGTGTCGTTTAACGTATTGGCGGTGTGGAAATCGAGCAGCAGCTCGCGCCAGGAATAGCCAGCCGAGGAGGTGGCGTTGCGATAACCGTCCACGCCAATAGCTTCATCACGCGTGATGCTGCCGGTAGTCGCTACACCAATGCGTGACGAAAGATATTTCGTTAGAAGTCCGGCGCGCTGATAATCAAACAGCACCTCCTCCGATCCCCGGCCCGACCAGCGCAAAAGCGGCACGTTAAAGGTTTGCTCACTTCCCAGATAGTCCATCGGGCGCGGCTCAAAGCCGTTTATCACCTCATTCCACTCAGAAAGGCCCTCGTTTACAAAGGTCAGCTCTCGCCGGTCGTAGTTCAGGTGGATGAGGTGCTGGTACTCGTGCGCAGCGGTGGCAAAGAGGGTCTTTAGGGGACGGATAGGCTGACCATCGCGCGTTCGCAAAGCGCGGTCGTCCAGGTAAATGATGTCGCGCAGATTGCCGGCGTCGGAGAGGTCGGCGGGGTCTACGAAGCCTGCCACGAACCGCGGGTTGTTCTCGCTAAAATTGTCGCGGATGTCGAGGAGCAATACGTCCAGGACTCCATCTCCATCGATATCTGGTGGATCGCCGATCAGCTCTCGGCTGTTCGCGATGATGCCCTGCAAGGGATTGTACGAGCGTTCGGGCGTCTCCTCCTCAAGCGTACGCCTTAGCTCTTCAATCCGGCCATCAACGAAGTCCGAATTTGCTGAATCGTCCTCATGGTTAAAGATGGTAGCCCCCGACGCGCGCCAGATACGTGTTTTTTGCCCGATGTTGCGAAGCTCGAACTCTATCTCTTCCCGCTCGCCCGTCCGAAAATTGAATACCGTAAACGCGCGCGTCTCGCCTATCTCATAGCTTGCAGCAGGACGCGGAGCCTGGCGCACCTCCAGTTGTCCGGTCTCCTTCAGATAGTGGAACGTCTCCAGCGCCGCCCGCGCTTCCGGTGTTTGCATCACCAGATCCGTTGCGTGCACCTCCTGAATATCCTCCTCGGCGGCGTCTCGCGAATCCACGGTACCGTCGTACGCACGCACATCTTGGGCTGCAGCGTCTGTGCAAACGCCAAGCAGCACAATCAGGCAGAAAACGGACAGCAGGCGATACATGCGATCATCCAGGAACGACGCGTACAGAATACAAATGATACGGTGGCATCACCGGCGGGAGTGTACAGCATACAAATATCGACAGAACCCAACAACCTATCCCGTAGATCGCCATTCTGAGAGCAGGCGTCGAAGGGATCCGGCAGGGATAATGCGGAAGGCCACGAGCGATGCTGCGAACGCCACAATCAGTCCCGCTTCGATGGCCCAGTGCTGCAATGCAGGCACCAGTTCCCACAGAAAGTAGAGCCCAATAGCGCATCCACTCATTGACAGCACGCGCCCCCATTCATACGGCACGTAGTAGAACTTCTGCACGATAAACAGCAGGGACAGTGCCATCGTGGCGTATGCCAGTGCGGTAGCCCAGGCGGCGCCGATCATTCCGAGGGTGGGTACGAGCACCGCGTTGGCGCCGAGCGCGACCGCCGCTCCCAGCAACGTGCAGTGCACAAAGTACTTGGTGTTTTCGGTCAGATAGGCGCCGGCAGAGAAGACGTAGTACCAGCCCTGAAAAAGATACGCGATGAGCGCCACCGGTACGATAAACAGTCCGAGCCAGTAGCGCGGGTTAACGAGCTCGTAATCACCCGGAAGGGGGATGGCCACGATCTCCCGAGCGTAGAACGATACGCCAAGAAAAACGAGCAGCCCCGCGGCGGTGAGTAGCGTGAAGACACGAGCAAATAGCTGCTTTGCATCCGGGTCATCGGCCCGCTGAAGGAAGAAAGGCTGCCAGGCAAACCTGAACATCTGCATCAACAGCATCATCAGCAGCGCCAGTTTAAGTACCCCGTTAAAGACACCTACCACGTAGCTGCCGTACACCGCATTGGCGGCATCCAGCATCTGTTGCCCTACTTCGGGTGGTACCGTGTCGTGGCCTTCCATGGCATCGCGCGCCGCCTGCTCGGCCTGTTCGCGAAGGCGATCAGCGTCCATCTCATCGCCGTACAGCGCCTCTACGGTGTCACCGTCCATGCGCTTGAGGAAGAAGAGGTTGATGCGATCTGTTACCGCATATCCCAGACCGCCGGGCACGAACGGCAGCCCGAACCGCATCAGCTTGCGCCACACTATACGGTCGAAGGTGAGGCGGAACCGCTCCACGTACTGCGGGATGAGCAGCAGCACCATCACGCCGGAGGCAATGGCGTTGGCCAGAAACACTGCCTCGATCCCCATACCCAGACCAAGGATCAGGTAGATGTTCAGGGCGATGTTGACTGCTACGTTAATTAACCGGATGATGGCAAAACGCCATGGCCGGTGTTGCAGGCGAAGCTCGGCAAAAGGAACGACAGCCAGTGTGTCCAGCAGCAGGATGACGGCCACATAGTAGAGCAGCCAGGTCCATTCAGCCTCCAGCCCGATCAGTGCCGCCGTCGGGTCGCGCAGCACAATCAGCAGGGCGCCCAGCCCGATGGAGGTGAGCATCAGCGACCAGGAGACCGTGCTGAACACCTTCTGCCGCTCAGTCCGGCTGGACGCGTCACTGGCGTACTTCAGGTACGCCGACTCCATCCCGTACTGGTACACGATGTTGAAGAAGATGAACGCCGCGTAGACGATACTCAGTACGCCATACGCTTCCGGCGGGAAGACGTGCGAGTAGAACGGGAAGAGAAGAAAGTTGAGCATCCTCCCGACGATAGACGACACCCCGTAGATGGCCGTCTCCGAGGCCAGCTGCTTGATGCGTCCGAAAAATCCGGAAGGGGCGGACATGTACCGGTCGGCGTTCTAAGGCGAATGAGAAACCGCGGCTCCTACCCGTTGAGGAGGGCAGTGTTTGTAAACGCAGCTACAGCAGGGTTGTGTGGATGCTCATGCACTATCTCGCGTGAAGTAGCGTACCGCCAGCACATATCCGGCTGTGCCCAGACCCGAAATCTGTCCGATGCAGGCGGGCGCGAGCAGGGAGGTGCGTCTGAACTCCTCGCGGGCGTGGATATTGCTTAGATGAACCTCCACCACGGGCGTGTCGATAGCGGCGATCGCATCGCGGAGTGCTACCGATGTATGCGTGAACGCGCCCGGGTTGAAGACGATACCGTCCATCCGGTTATCCAGTGCGCCCTGGATTTCATCAATGAGCATCCCCTCGTGATTGCTCTGAGCGAACTGGAAGGAGACCTCCGGGAATTCCCTTTTCAGCTCCAACTCCACATCAGCAAGCGATTGCTTGCCGTAGATCTGAGTTTCGCGCGTGCCCAGCAG
>SLED01000321.1 GCA_007124945.1 Salinibacteraceae bacterium
ACCAGGGCATGCCGGTGCGCTCGGGTGCCAATAACGCGCACTTCTTTGATGGCGCATCCACGTTCATCGGTAACGACGAGGATTACGTATTCCTCCGTAGCGCTGAGATCGACGAGGAAGATGTGACGTGGCAGAAGCTGGATGTGCCCTACCGGATGGACGGCGAAACGCGCGTTGAGGAGGTTGCACTAACAGTCAATCCCGGCGCTACCATAGCCTTCGAGCAGGGTGCCGAGCTACAGTTCCGCGAGGGCAGCATTATACAGGTGGAAGGGACTGCAGACGACCCGATCTTATTCACAGGGACGTTGGAGCAGCCTGGATGGTGGAGCGGCATCTGGGTGCGCGATTCGGATCATCCGGCGAGCGTGATCGACCACGCCATTATCGAGTATGCGGGACGGTCCGACTTTTCCAGCAGTGTAGAGGCTGCAAACCTCGCCGTCGGGCGCCTCTCCAGTGCCGCCTCCGTCGCCATCACCAACACCACCATCCGGCACAGCGACAGTTACGGGCTGTTCTCTACGGAAGCCAGTTCCCTGACGGGCTTTGCCAACAACACGCTCACCCAGAATGCCGGCATGCCGGTGCGGTCGCGTGTAACCAATGCCCATTACTTCGATGAAGGATCCACCTTCACCGGTAACGGCGAGGATTACGTTTACCTGCGCAGTACGACCATCGACGAGGAGGATGTAACATGGCAGAAACTGGACGTCCCCTACCGGATGGAGGGACAGACGCGCGTGGAGGATGTGGAGCTCTCGATTGATCCGGGCGCCGTGCTGGCCTTCGAGCAGGACGCAAGTCTGCGATTCGACCCGGGTAGCATCGTCGATGTCCGGGGTACGGCTGAGGAGCCCATCGTTTTCACCGGTACGGTTGCAGAGGCCGGCTGGTGGAGGGGCATCTGGATAAGCGAATCAGATCACCCGGACAACGTGATCGATCACGCAGTCATTGAGCACGGTGGGCGAGCCAGCTTCTCAAGTAGCGTGGAAGCCGGAAATCTGGTCGTCGGCAGGTTGTCGAGAGCAGCGTCTGTGACGGTGACAAACAGCCTCATTCAGGACAGTGGCGACTGGGGCTTCTGGGCTACGAGCGATGCGACCGTGAATAGCGACGTCTGCTCCGTCAACGAATTTATCAACAACGGATGCACCATCGACGATTGAGCGATTCTGAGGTCATACATGCCATTACTTACAACCAAATACGAGGGACTACAGATGAAGACGCTCCCTTCCATTTTGATCCTTTCCATGCTGTTCGCCTTCACCGGAAACGACGTGCTGGCCCAGCGAGATGGAACCGCCCTTACCTTCGAACTCGCATACGACGGGGATAGCTACGACGAGCTGCAGCAGCGAGCCGGTGAGCTCGGCATAGCTCCGGCAGCCTTTGGACAATGGTTGGCCGAACACGGCCGGTTGGCAGCGCCCAGCGATACACCGGACTGGCTCAGAGAGCAGGGAGCTCGCCTGACGCTCATGGCGGTGGACGAGCGAGGATCCGTTGTGGGAGAGCAGGCGCTCGCTATCTCTGATTCCGACAACTCCGACTGGCCCAGTCGCTCGACACAGCTCGGCCGCGTTGTCGATACGAGAGAACTGGTCCGGGCCATAGACTCACTATTTCCCGGCGATTCGTTCTTTCCTGGAGATTCCTTCTTTCCCGGTGATTCTTTCTTTCCAGCATGGCCCGACTTTACAGTGGGCACATTGCGTGAAGCCAAGGACATGGCGGTTCAGGGTGGCGTACGCTCCATGAGAGACGCTACAGGTGGTGATAGAGCGTTCGGCCTGCTCCTGCTTATTACGCCGGAAACAGAGGAGTTCAAGGTCGACGTTCGGCCTGGTGGAGTGCTGTTCATGCATGACCTCACGGGTTAAATTCCGTCTCGGGCTCCAGAATAGCTTCGGACTTCTGCTACCTTCAGCGGCCAAATTAAAGATGAAACCTTTCCTTTCCACACTATGCGCTTGCCTGTTGCTACTCTCGATGCAGGTTGCCTGCACGAGCGATAACAGCGGCAATCCCCCGGGTGATGCCGCGGACCCCACCCTGATCGGAGAGGAGGGTGGGATAGCGGAGAGCGCGGATGGTAACCTTCGCGTCATCGTACCCGAGAACGCCTACACCCTCCCCGAAGGCGCTTTCCCTGAGGCATTGTCAATCACCATTCAGGAAGGCCCCGGCGACGGCTGGGACACGCCGCACCGCATCGGGGAGGATTACTATGTGTTTGTGAGTCCTACAGAAGCAGCGGAGAACCTCCACGCGGAAGCCACCATAGAGCTTGATCTCACTGAAGACGCCGGCGAGCGTGAGGTCCTGCTCGTGGGCGTGGAGGAACCGATGGGGCTCCTTCCCGGGCATGCGTTTGACGGAGAGACGGTTTCGGCCCGGGTAACGGACCTGACCCAGATGCATTTCTATGCGGTGGCTCATGAGCTAACCGACCAATGTTCTGCACTCGTAGATATCGGGCAATCCTGTGAGGACAGCGTCGACTGCCTGCCTGACGGTGCGGAAAATGCTACCTGCGGGTGTGTGGATGAAGACCGGACGATGTGGCCTATCTGCCACAGCGGACGATGCCAGACGCCGATAACCGCATGCGCCGGTATCGGCGAGAACTACGGCGGTCAATGCGAGGATTATGGTGGCTGGACGGGCGATTGTTTTAGTAGGTGATCTCCCTTTCCAACAAATCGGACCACGTGTAGCCCAAAAGACGCTGTCCGGCGAAGTCTAACCATTGTCAACTGCAGCAGTAACCGCCTTTGCCAACCAAAAGAACATAATATGACTACCGTTCCAACCCGAATCAAACACAATCATGGATTTCTGGGAGGGCTGGTCATTGCGTGCTGCTTACAGTTGCTGATCCCGGTGGGGTGGGGCCTAAGTGCCGCCGGCGACCTGGATTATGACGTGCCGGCGAGCATCGACGGTGTAGAGACTGTCGAACAGACCATCGACGTGCCCGAAGGCGACGTGCCGGCCCTGATCAATGCGATAATCGAGGCCAACGAGAGTCCGGACGAGCCGGCGGTGATACAGATCACGGGCACCTACACGCTCTCGCCCGAAGCCGACGATCGCATTCCCTTTGATCATGAGGGAAATACGGGCCTGCCGGCTATTGACAGCGAGATTACGATTGAGGCCGCAGGCGGAGAGGAGGCTACCATCCAGCGCGATCCCAACCTCAACTGTGAGCTTGACCAGACGACCAGCGACGAGAAGTTTAGGATTATCTACGTCGACCAAGGTGCGATGCTTACATTGAATAGCCTCACGGTACGTCACGGATGCATAGATGATTCAGATAGGTTCTTCCGCAATGCAGGCGGTATACACAATGAAGGTGAACTGCACATCACTGACAGTGAGATTTCCAGCAACTTCTCCAATAGATATGGTGGTGGAATAAAAAACACTGGGGTTCTTGAGATTACCAACAGCGCGATCACCCAGAACATTGCCGAGTCAATTGGCGCCGGCATTTA
>SLED01000055.1 GCA_007124945.1 Salinibacteraceae bacterium
CCGTACCCTATGACGAGCCCGCTTACCGCAAAGGCAACCGTCAGGGCAACGATTGAAGGCTCCATGGAGAGTAGGGTCTGGTACGGGGCGAGCCAATGGCGCGTGAGGTGGGGGTAGGTGAGGGTGTCCACCCCTACAAAAAATGCTCCGAGTGGCCATCTATCCCGATGGACCATCCGAAGCTAATTGATGCGCTGCCTACGAGCCCGTAGCGAAGGGTTCAAAGAACCCCCTTTATTGACAATGTGGGTGCCGCTCTGACTCTTCCGACTTCCACTGTCGACCGGTCGCAAGGACCAGTCGGCTCCCGAATCGTTCGGGAGTGAGGCCTGTCGTCCGAGCCCGAAGGTAAGCTCCCTGTGTTAGTAGCGTAAGGTTCTTTTTTTACGCGTTCGCTACGGGCTCGTAGAAAGCGCAACAGCGTGCCTTTAATGGTACCACTGTACCGCTGTTCCAACGGAGAAGGTGTTAGTCAGCCTGCCGATCAGTCGGTTTCTGAGACGGGATGCCGCTTCCCTTCAGGCTCTGTTCAAGCGCGCGCGTCAACCGCTCGATATTTTGATCGACACTGTTGAGCGCTTGCTCCTTTTGCCGCTGCACACTGTAGAGCTCTTCGGCCAGAGCGAGCGCTGCGATAATCGCCGCGGTAAGGGGGGGCTGGTCGCTGTGGCTTTCCCGAAACGACTCCATCTTACCATTCACGTACGACGCTATCTCGCGTGTCAGGGCTTCGTCTTCCTCGCGTACACGAAGCGGGTACTCCCGGCCCATAATCGTAACCTTGATCGATTTATTGGCCATGAGCGTGCTGGGAAATTGAGATCGGAATCCGCGCCGATTATTCCTGCTCCAGATAGGTGTCGAGAACCTCGATAAAGCGATTTACCTTGCGGCGAGCCACCTCGGGCCGCTCATCAATGGTGATGACGGTCCGGTTCGGGTCGTCTGGATGGGCCGATTGCTCCAGTGATTGCAAGCGCTCGGTGAGCTCCGCGTTTTCCTTGCGCAGGCGCTCGATTTCGCTCATGGCAGTTTCTACCCGATCCCGAAGCTGTTCCAGCGTCCGTCGGCTCTTGTGCCGCACTGCATCATCGAAGGCGAGGTCGATGGCAGCTTCCTGTGCGTCCAGTTCATCGACGGAGGGTGTGCCGGACATATCGTCGGTAGCCATGGCTTGGGTCAAAGGTGATCCGGGCTTGAACGCCCAATATACAAATCTTATTGACGAAGAACAGCGCCAAAAGCCTCCTCAAGTTGTCTGAGGATACGTGTCATCTGCTCATCCACTTCCGCGTCGGTAAGTGTGCGGTCTGCACCAAAGCGCATCGTGAAGGCGATGCTCTTCTTTCCATCCGGTATGCCCTTGCCGTCGTAAAGGTCAAAGATCCCGGCGTGCTTCAAAAGAGGTTCGCCAGTATTGCGGATCTCATCGAGCATTGCACCGGCTGGCGTAGCTTCGTCTACCACCACGGCGAGGTCGCGCTCAACGACCGGGAAACGGCTTACCGGCTCGTAGGACCGCTCAAGATGCGGTGCGGCAAGCTCCACCAGAGCCGACCAGTCGAGTTCTGCAGCGCAGACGGCCGATTCCTGATCGTACGCTTCTGCAAGCTCATCCGAAAGCTCCGCAATCACTCCGATGTAGCGAGCTCCGTCGAAGGCAGTGATGCGGAGATGATGTTTTGTAAGGTCCGTGGAATCGTAGACGGGCTCCATCGACACGTCCGGAATCCGCAGCTCTTCCAGCAGCGATTCCACTACGCCCTTCAGATCGAAAATATCAGCATGCTGCGCCCGCGTGTCCCATCCGGCCTGCGTTGTAATGCCGGTAGAAGCTATCAACAGTGATTCATGTTCGGCATATCCGGGGATCACGGTTCCACCGTCGGAGGCTTTCCGGAAGATGTGGCCAAACTCAAAGAAGTGCAGTGCGCGCTGGCCGTGATTGTAATTAAACTGAAGCACGTCAAGCATGCCGGGCAGGAGTGAGGGGCGCAACGCTGCCATCTCTCGGGAAATAGGGTTAAGCGTTTCGACGAGCGGTCCCTCTTTCGGTCCACCGAACGGCGGGGTGTTAAACTGCTCGGCCCGGTCTTCGGGAAGCATGCTGTTGGTGAAGGTCTCCCGATAGCCAATGCCAGCGAGCAGCTGGCGGGCCTGGCGCCGCAGGGCGGTGGCGGGGAGCTCACGCGGCGTATGGGTCGGGATTGTGGTGTGCGTCGGCGTGGGGATATTGTCGTATCCGTAGATCCGGGCAATCTCCTCAATCAGATCCACCTCAAGGCTTACATCCGGACGATAGAGTGGTACCACGCAGCGCAAGACGTCATTACCGGCATCCTCGATTTCAAATCCAAGCGTCTCCAGGATATGTGTAATGCGGTCGGCTCCCACATTCACGCCCAGGAGGTCGGTTACACGGCTGGTGCGCAGTTCAATTACGCGCGGCTGCTGTGGCTTCGGATGTGCGTCGACCACGCCCTCCGCTTCAATCTCGCCTCCGGCAATCTCCGCAATCAGCGAAGCGGCACGGGCGGCAGCCCACAACTGCCCACCGGCATCTACGCCCCGTTCGAACCGGTAGCTTGAGTCGGTCGAGAGCCCGAGCGCTTTGGCTGTTTTCCGGATGGTCACCGGGTCGAAATAGGCGCTTTCGATGAGAATGTCGGTTGTGTTTGCGGTGACCTCGGAGTTTTCGCCCCCCATGATGCCCGCGAGCGCTACCGGCCGTTCGCCATCGCAGATGAACAGCGCGCCCTCCGGAATCTCGCGCTCCACGCCATCCAGCGTCGTGAACGTCTCGTCGGCTTCCGCCAGCCGGACGTGGATGCGCTGCGCGGCAAGATCATGAAAATCAAATGCATGAAGTGGCTGACCGCATTCGTACATAACATAGTTGGTGAGGTCCACCACGTTGTTGCGCGGGCGGAGGCCAACCGCCAGCAGCCGCTGCTTTAGCCAGCCGGGCGATTCTTCGATTGTAACACCGCGAACAAGGATGCCTACGTAGCGGGGGCAGGCCTCCGGCGCATCGATCGTGACCTGGAACGGTGCGTTCTCGGACGCGGTGGCTTCAGGAATATCTACCGCCGGGCGACGCAGTGCTGCACCGGTGAGCGCCGCCACGTCACGCGCTACTCCCATGTGGCTCACCGCATCCGGGCGGTTGGGTGTGATGGCGATGTCAAGCACGCTGTCGGTTAGCGCCATCCCATTGGTCGCAAGGTAGTCCGCGAACGGCTCGCCTACCGGGGCATCCTCCGAAAGTACGAGGATACCCTCGTGATCTTCGGATAGCTCCAGCTCTTTGCCCGAGCAGATCATTCCGCTGGAAGCCTGCCCGCGGATCTCCATTTTCTTGATTTCGAACGGTACGCGCTCATCGCCATCAGGCATGCGCAGCACGGTGCCCACGGTGGCCACGGGCACGCGCTGCCCGGCCGCGACATTGGGTGCGCCGCAGACAATCTGCACGGGTTCGGTGTTGCCCAGGTTGACGTCGCACAGCACCAGCTTGTCAGCATTTGGATGAGGCCGAACGGCGCGCACCTCACCGATGAGGATACCGTTGGATGCGGGGCCTACGGGCCGTACTTCCTCTACCTCCAGTCCACTCATGGTGAGGGCATGGGCGAGATCATCAGGCGAAAGATCGTGATCTACGTAATCGGCGAGCCAGCGGCAGGAGATGTCCATCTATCGAGTAAATCTTGACGTTATCAAAGCAATGTTGTGGAGCCAGTAGAGCAGCGATCGATCTTAAAACTGCTCCAGGAAGCGCACGTCGTTCTCGTAGAACGTGCGGATATCGTCGATGCCATACCGCAGCATGGCGATGCGTTCGACGCCCATCCCGAAGGCGTAGCCCGTGTAGCGTTCTGAATCGACGCCCACGGATTCCAGCACGTTGGGGTGCACCATGCCGGAGCCGAGTATTTCCATCCAGCGCCCGCCTTCAGGGTGCTCCTCGTCCTCCCACCAGATATCCACTTCCGCGCTTGGTTCCGTGAAGGGAAAGTAGCTCGGGCGAAAGCGCATCTGCACAACTTCACCAAAGAACGCCTCGGCGAAGGTGCGCAGTATCTGCTTCAGGTCACCCAGCGTGACGCCTTCGTCGATGTAGAGGCCCTCCACCTGATGAAACAGGCAGAAGGACTTGTAGGAGATGGCCTCGTTGCGGTAGACACGTCCGGGCGCGATGATGCGCACGGGCGGGGCAGTGTTTTCCATCACGCGAATTTGCACCGGCGAGGTATGCGTGCGGAGCACAACCCCATTGCGCGGCCCGTCCGGCGATTCCACAAAGAAGGTGTCCTGCATGTCTCGCGCCGGGTGCTCGGGCGGGAAGTTGAGGGCGGTGAAGTTATGCCAGTCGTCCTCGATTTCCGGTCCCTCAGCCACGGAGAATCCGAACCGCTCGAACAGCCGTGTGATGTCGTTTAGCGTCTGCGTGAGCGGGTGCACGGAGCCGGTCTGCGGGCGTCGGCCCGGCAGCGTAAGGTCTACCTCCGGGGCGTCTCCGTCAGTCTCTTCTTCCAGCCGCGCCAGCGCCGCCTCGTGCAACGACTCCACGGTACCCTTTAGCGCGTTAAGCTCCTTGCCAACCGTGGGGCGGTCCTCAGGCGCGACCTCGCCGATTTTTTTGAAAAGGTTGGTGATGATGCCGCTTCGCTGGCCGAGATAGCGGATGCGAAACTCTTCGGCTTCTTCCAGACTGTTGATAGAAGCGTTGTTGATCTCGCTTCGAAGTTCGTCTATGCGGTCCAGCATGGTGGTAAGGGTTGAGCTTCGGGCAAAAAAAATCCCGCCAGGCCTTCTGGAGGCAAGGGCGGGAAGGTCGATACACGTACCGTGGGCCACGCGCGATGGCCCGGAGTCACTGCCGCCGCTGATGCGTGCGACAATGAGGCAAAAGCTTAGTCGGTGACCGTGTCGACCACCTTGGAAAACGCTTTCGGATCGTTCATGGCAAGGTCGGCCAGGGCCTTGCGGTTAAGCTCCACATCCGACTTCCGCAGCGCGCCCATGAAGCGGGAGTAGCTGCTTCCGTTGAGGCGGGCGGCGGCATTGATGCGGGTGATCCAGAGCTTCCGGAAGTCGCGCTTCTTCTGGCGACGGTCGCGGTAAGCGTAGGTGAGTCCTTTCTCAACCGCATTCTTGGCAACCGTGTATACGTTGCTGCGGCGGCCCCAGTATCCCTTGGCCTGATTCAGAATCTTCTTGCGGCGGCGGCGCGAGGCCACTCGGTTACGTGCGCGTGGCATGTTAAAAAAGTCGTGTCTATTGGGTCAGAAATTTCAAGGCGCGGGCGTTCAGCCACCCAGCAGCCGTTCGATCTGCTTCTTGTCGGCGTCGTCAACCAGTGTGTCTTTGCGAAGCTGACGCTTGGTCTTCGGCGATTTCTTGGTCAGAATATGGCTTTTAAACGCTTTCTTGCGCTTAATTTTTCCACTTCCGGTTTTCTTGAAGCGCTTCTTCGCGCTGCTGTTGGTTTTCATCTTAGGCATGGGTGCTCACCGTCAATAATTAAATACTGGCGCCGATGTTGGAGCCCATTCGTAACCTCTCGTTGGGAGAGTCGTTCCGCACGATGGGCGTTGCATCGCGAAGGCTTATCGAAAAAGGGTGCCCCTGTTAGCAGGAGCACCCTAAATAGTCGAGAAGAAAGACGGCGCTACTTCTTCTTATGTGGCGCGAGGATGGTGGTCATCCGGCGGCCTTCCATCTGGGGCGGCTGGTCAATCTTGGCCAGATCCTGGAGGTCCTCAATGAACCGCTTCAGCAGATCCATGCCCTGATCCTTATAGATGATGTCGCGGCCACGGAACTGCACATACGCGCGCACCTTGTTGCCGTCTTCCAAAAACCCACGCGCGTGGCGGGTTTTGAACTCGTAGTCGTGGTCATCGGTGCGCGGGCGGAAGCGGACCTCCTTAAGCTCCATCTGCTGCTGCTTCTTGCGCGCTTCCTTTTCCTTCTTCTGCTGCTCGTAGCGGTACTTACCGTAGTCGATGATTTTGCACACCGGCGGATTGGCCTTCGGTGCGATTTCGACCAGGTCCAACTGCTCCCGGCGAGCCTGATCCAGAGCTTCTTCGACGTCGAGAATGTCGTGCTCGCCGTCAGGGAAAACTACCCGGACCTCAGATGCTCGAATTTCTTCGTTAACGCGGACTTTGTCTGCGATAGCTCGTTGCCTCCGTGCGTTGCTTATTATCAGGATGAATGCGAAATACGCGACGTGCTGCATACCACGCTCGCGTGAGTGCTAACCTTTACAATACGTCACGCATGAGGCAAGTTTCCGCAGATCGCGGGCCACACCGGCTTTTTAGCTATCGGCCCATCTCCTCGTCAATCTCCATCTGAATCCGGTTGATGAAGACATTGACCGAAAGTACGTCTTGTTGCCCCTTGCCATGTTGCCGGACTGCCACCGTCCCTGCGTCAACCTCGCGCTCGCCAACGACGAGCATGTACGGAATTTTCTGTGTTTCAGCCTCGCGGATCTTGTAGCCGACGGTTTCGTCGCTGGCGTCCACCTCGGCGCGGAGTCCCGCAGCCCGCAGCTGATCGCAAACGCTCGATGCATAGTCGTTGAAATCGGATCCGATCGGCAGTACGCGGACCTGCTCAGGAGCGAGCCACGTGGGGAAGTTGCCGCCACAGTGCTCAATCAGAACTCCGGTAAAGCGCTCCATCGAACCAAACGGGGCACGGTGTATCATTACCGGGCGCTGCCGTTCATCGCTGGCGTCAACGTACGTAAGGTCAAAACGCTCGGGGAGGTTATAATCGACCTGTATAGTGCCGAGCTGCCATTCGCGTCCCAGCGCATCTTCCACCATAAAATCGAGCTTGGGACCGTAGAAGGCGGCTTCGCCCGGCACCTCCACTGCGTCGAGCCCCATCTCTTCTGTGGCCTCGCGGATATCCTGCTCCGCCTGCGACCAGAGCGCATCGTCGCCAACATACTTCTCCATGTTTTCAGGATCGCGGAGAGAAATCTGTGCCTTAAACTCGGTGAAATCCAGAGCCGAGAGCACCGTCAGCGTCAGGTCAATCACGTCCTTGAACTCGCCCTTCACCTGGTCGGGCGTACAGAAAATGTGGGCGTCATCCTGCGTGAAGCCCCGCACGCGGGTCAGGCCGCCGAGCTCCCCCGACTGCTCGAAGCGATAGACGGTGCCAAACTCAGCCAGTCGCACCGGTAGATCCCGGTATGAGTGATGCTGCGCCGCGAAGATCTGCGTGTGATGAGGGCAGTTCATCGGACGGAGAAGATATCCATCTTCCTGACCGTCTTCCTCCGAAAAAAGCATCGGAGGGAACTGGCTTTCTTTGTAATACGGGTAGTGGCCGCTCGTTCGGTACAGCTCCAGCCGGCCGATGTGCGGCGTTATGACCTGCTGATATCCGCGCTTGAGCTGTTCGTCCTTCAAAAACTTGGAGAGCGTTTCGCGGAGCGTGGTCCCTTTGGGCAGCCACATCGGGAGTCCCGGGCCAACCTCTTTGCTAAAGGTGAAGAGCCCCAGTTCGCGTCCAAGCTTCCGGTGATCCCGCTGCCGGGCAAGTTCAAGGCGTTCCAGAAACTCGTCGAGCTCCTTTTTCTTGGGGAAAGCGATGCCGTAGATGCGGGTAAGCTGGGTTCGGTTTTCATCACCGCGCCAGTACGCGCCAGCCACATTCAGCAATTTTGGATACTTGATGTCGCCCGTGGTGGGCAGATGCGGGCCGCGGCAGAGGTCAACAAAGTTGCCCTGCTCGTAGAAGGTGATCTCACCATCCTCCAGATCCTCGATGAGTTCGAGCTTGTACTCATCGCCTTTCTCCTCGAAATAGGAGATCGCCTCATCTTTCGGGACTTCCTGGCGCTCATACGGCACATCCCGTTTGGCCAGCTCCTTCATTTTCTTCTCGATGGCACCGAGGTCATCCTGCGAAATGGTCCGGTCGCCGAGGTCCACATCGTAATAGAAGCCCCGATCGATGGGTGGGCCGATCCCAAACTTGACGCCCGGATAGAGCTCTTCGAGCGCCTCAGCCATCAGGTGCGCGGCTGAGTGCCAGAAGGTTTGCTTCCCTTCCTTGTCATCCCAGGTAAGGATGGCGACCTCGGCATCGTCGTGGATGGGGCGGTGGAGATCCCACACTTCGCCGTCGACCTTCACAGCGAGCGCGTTACGGGCCAGCCCCATCGCGATGTCGGCAGCGATGTCGTAACCGGTGACGCCCTCTTCGAACGTTCGCTCCGAACCATCGGGCAGGGTGATGGTGATGGTACGGACGTCAACAGGGGAGGCAGCCATAGCGCGTTGGAGCTCGCGGATTGTTGCGGAGGCAAACGATAGCGCCCATGTGCGTGGGCGGTGCTACAAAAAAAGCGCTCCATCTGACGACGGAACGCTGGCGGTGGGTTCTGGCGGATTCGAACCGCCGACCTCTACGATGTCAACGTAGCGCTCTAACCAACTGAGCTAAGAACCCGGCGCGGCTTGTATGGACCGGGAAATGTACGGCGTGGTTCCATCGGGTGTCAAGCCACCTCACTCCTCAGGCCTCGGCCGCACGACTGATTCACGGGAATTTGGTTGGGGAATGAGCGCACGGTTATATTAAGATATCGATTGCTGTTTTGAGTAGGAAAAGCTATCTATACCTTGCGGTGTGGGGTATAACAAGCGGTGCAGATGGCTAATCGAGCTACAGACTGGCTGCGGCAGGCAAACCAAGATCTCGAACACGCGGAAGAGTCCCGTGAACGGGGGAGACACGAATGGTCGTGTTTTGCAGCGCATCAGGCCGCCGAAAAAGCGATCAAAGCTTTACACCTGCGCCACGGCCAGGAGGCGTGGGGTCATGTTGTGGCAAAACTGATCGACGAGCTACCGGAAGGGCTGGAATTACCGGATTCGATGCGTGAATACGCACAGGTGCTGGACAACTTTTACATTCCAACACGGTATCCTGACAGTCATCCGGAAGGATCGCCGTTCGATCACTTTGGACCTTTGCAGAGCAGCACAGCCCTCAAATATGCCCGTTCGATCCTTGAATTCGTCACTTCTGAGATGGCCTGATGCCGACCAGGTGCATCAGGCTGCGGCGGCGTGGGCCCAACGGGTGCGGGCAGATATTCCTGGAGTTGAGAAGGTAGGGTACGTTGGTTCCTACGCTCGCGGCAATTGGGGGGTCGGCAGTGATCTCGACCTTGTTGTTCTTGTCGATTCCGAAGAAGCACGTGAAGAGCTCAGGCTGGTAGATAAAACTGGTCTACCGGTACCGGCTGAGCTTCGCGTCTATCTGGTGACGGAATGGGATGCGTTAAAAGGCCGCAATCGTCGCGAGCTGCATGACGTCGTGGTATGGCTCAGCGGCGAATAAATAAGACTGGACGATCGGCTGTCGGTAAACCTACAGCTACTACCATTGGGCGGATTGAAGAACGGTACATCCCGAGGTAAATGGGATCCCGCCTTATTCCAATGCGATTCAGACGATCCGCCGGGATAGGCCAAGTATTAGAAGCTCGGCAAGGAAAGCGTCCTTTTCGCCTCGTTTCATCGTGTCTTCGTCTCTTCGTTTCCAAACCACCCCAAACGCCCAAACTCCCACACGAAAGAACGCTCCCACACCCTACGCGCGGCCTCACTCCACAGCCATCGGCCAGGATCGCTCGTACAACAGGCGGCTCTGATCGTCCAGGATATAGAAGGTGAGTTCAGAAAACCGGTCGGATTCGATGGGGGTGTCATCGTGCCACGTAGAGGGAATCGGTACGCCGCCAGAAAGTTGGACGGTGTCGCCGGGTGCAAGCAACAACTCGTATCCCTCAGACGCATGGTTGATATGAAATCGCCGCTCTGGATTCATCTGGCTTAGCACGCGTGGTGGAGCAATTGACCGCAGCGGCGGGTCGGTTGACTCATCGGTTGCGTACACGAATGCATATCCAGAAAGGGTATCGGAATGGTTCGATGTGATCTCAGCTCGAAAGCCAAGGAACGCTGCGCGATTCTCGGCGGCTCCGTAATTCAGATCGAAGTTTATCTCAAGGGCGTCCTCCGCAATAGTGAGGTCTTCAAATTCTGGCTCGAGTCCGCCCGAGACAAAAATGAGAGCGACGGTAAAGAGGGTGACGCCGACAGCAATGATGGCTGACCAGATCACGACGTATTTCGATGATGCGTCCACGGCTTACAACAAAGGCGCGTTAATGCGGAAGTGTACTCGCTGATTCTGCACCGTAAACGGCGACGGTATGCCGAGTGCTCCCGACCGGAGCTCAATTGATTCTTCCATACCGTAACCTTTCCGGCGATGGTGGGGTATTTCAGGTACATCGGTACGCAGCAGCCCTACACACCCGACCAGCCACATTTTGAATCATGATGATTCCAATTCCAACTTCGGTAGTGGAGGAAACCTCTTCTGCATCTGTTGCGGCTAAAGTATCGCACGATACGTTCTACGAGTTGCTGACTCAGTTTGAAGAGCCCCCGTTCGTTTTGCAGGTGAAGAAAACCTGGCCATCCCGCTTTGCCTATGTGCTGCAGCATCCCGCCGGACTGCTTGTCATGACGAGCGAGAAGCAGGAGGATTTTTCGGGCAAAGCCCGGATTATTGAGGCAGAAGATCTTGCCATCCCGCACGATCTTAATTTCTAATCACGCCCGCAATGAGGTTCAGCAGAACCTCCGCCAGCCCTTGCACATCGGTCTCCTGAATTAAGTCTCGCGAGTCCGTAGACGATGCTGTACCTCGTATGATGGGTAGGAACTGCGCCAATAGTGCATGTATGCTTCACGAAAAAGTACATGCGGCACGTGCCGTTGGTCACGGAGAAGCCGCTGCAGAGCGAAGATCTTCTGCGCATCAGGCGGTTTGAAAGCTGTAGCATGAGTTTCCTGCGAAAGAGTCCAGTGCGATTGGATCTTTTTTTGCTCGGGATATTTGGTGCGCAGTGATTCATTTTTCACACGGCAGACGCTTTTCTGCTTTTTTTCTGACAACCTCTGGTATCCAGAGTACTTATGGCAACAGCCTCATTCATTGAACCACACGGCGGCAAGCTCCAGGACCTTATCGTCTCGGAGGAGCGCGCACGCAAACTGAAGCAAGATGCTGTCACGATCCCCTCGGTCACACTTACCGAGCGGCAGCTCTGCGACCTCGAACTGTTGTTGAATGGTGCATTCTCTCCCCTCACCGGCTTTTTGACGCGGGATGAGTACCGCAGTGTGGTGGAGGATATGCGGACGCCCGACGGTACGCTTTGGCCGATGCCCATCACACTTGATGTGGATGGCGAAACGGCTGCGGAGATCGAGGTAGGTGGCAAGGTGGCCCTGCGCGACAAAACAGGGCTGCTTCTGGCACTGATTGCGGTAGAGGACGTGTGGAAGCCAAATAAAACGAAGGAAGCCGAGCAGGTGTTTGGGACGCAGGACCGCGCGCATCCCGCTGTGGACTATCTCTTCACCGAGGCGGGCGACTTCTACGTGGGCGGTACGCTGGAGGGTATTCAGCTGCCCCGTCACTACGACTTTCGCGATTTCCGCTTCACGCCGGCACAGTTGCGCGCGCAGTTTGAGGCGAATGGGTGGGACCGGGTTATCGCCTTCCAGACACGCAACCCGATGCATCGCGCACACAAGGAGCTCACAGACCGCGCCGCTGCCGACATTGACGGTCACTTGCTCATCCATCCGGTGGTGGGTATGACCAAGCCGGGAGATGTAGACCACTTCACCCGCGTGCGATGCTACAAAGAGCTACTGGCGTATTACCCGGAAGGCAGTGCCGCGATGAGTTTGTTACCGCTCGCAATGCGGATGGCGGGTCCGCGTGAAGCGCTATGGCACGCCATTATCCGCAAGAACTATGGCTGTACGCACTTTATCGTAGGCCGCGACCATGCGGGCTGCAGCAACGCGGATGGCGAGGCGTTCTATGGCCCCTATGACTCGCAGGACCTTGTGAAGAAACACCAGGATGAGGTGGGCATCGAGCTCGTTCCATTCCGCCTGATGGTCTACGCGCCAGATATCGATGGATACAAACCCATCGACGAGGTGGAAGAGGACGAGAAGACGCTTAGTATTTCGGGTACGGAGCTGCGCCGGCGTCTGGCTACCGGTGAAGAAATTCCGGAATGGTTCTCTTACCCGGAGGTCGTTCGCACGCTGCGCCGGTCCTATCCGGCCCGCGACCAGCAGGGCTTCACGGTTTTCATGACCGGCCTCTCCGGCTCCGGAAAGTCGACTGTGGCGAACGCGCTCAAGAATCGCCTGCAAGAGTACACCGACCGCCCGGTAACGCTGCTGGATGGCGATATCGTCCGGCGCCACCTGAGTAAGGGGCTGGGCTTCTCAAAAGCGGATCGCTCCACCAACGTGCAGCGCATTGGCTTCGTGGCCAGTGAAATCACAAAGCACGGTGGTGTGGCCATCTGCGCCCCCATTGCGCCCTATGCGGCTGACCGGAAGGTCAATCGCGAGCTCGTGGAAAGCACGACGGGTGGCTATGTGGAGGTCTTCATCGATTGCCCGCTGGAGGTGTGCGAGGAGCGCGATGTGAAAGGTCTCTACGCCAAGGCCCGTGCGGGCGTCATCAAGAACTTCACCGGTATCGACGACCCGTATCAGGCTCCCGAGAATGCGGAGGTGGTCTGCAAAACTGCAGAGGAGACCATTGAGGAAAGCGTGGACAAGGTGATCGACAAACTGATTGAGTTCGGTTACATCCAGGTACCGAAGACCCATGCGAACGGCCTCGTCACCAACGGCGTGAAGGAGCTGGCGTA
>SLED01000346.1 GCA_007124945.1 Salinibacteraceae bacterium
CCCTCTTCCCGGTATTTCTTGAGCTTATTCCGAATCGTGCGCGCACAGATCCCGAGTCGGTCCGCAGCTTCTTTCTGATTATTCCCTGTCTCCTCCAGCGCGCCCAGTATGGCCTGGCGCTCAATCTCTTCGAGAGTCAGCCCACGGGTATCCTGCCGGCCGTTTGTGACGGCCACGTGCTCGGGCATCGCGCCCTCACCAAAAAAGTCGTTGA
This sequence comes from Salinibacteraceae bacterium, assembly GCA_007124945.1. Taxonomy (GTDB): domain Bacteria; phylum Bacteroidota; class Rhodothermia; order Rhodothermales; family Salinibacteraceae; genus Tc-Br11-B2g6-7. Next base: position 215 of record SLED01000346.1, read on the forward strand.
CCACGTCTTCCATCGCGATTACTTCACGCTCAGCCGACAGCACCACGCCCCGGTGCACCATATTCTCCAGCTGGCGGACGTTACCTGGCCACGAATACGCGCGGAAGCGACGCATCAGGTCGCCGGCAATCTCCTTCTGCGGTAGACTGTACAGCGTCTGGTACTTCTCAACGAAGTGTTCTGCAAGGGCAGGCACGTCCGTGAGGCGTTCTCGCAGCGGCGGAATCGTGATCGGAAACACGGCAAGTCGGTGATACAGGTCCTCGCGAAAGAGGCCTTCTTCAATCGCTTCCTGGAGGTCTCGATTGCTGGTAGCCACAATGCGAACGTCAACCGACGTCGTATCGGAATCACCTACGCGCTGAATTTCCTGCTCCTGTAGTACGCGTAGCAGCTTGGCCTGGACGTCCAGCGCCACCTCCGTTATTTCGTCGAGCAGCAGCGTCCCTCCATCCGCTTGCTGAAATGCGCCGACCATGTCATCAATAGCCCCGGTGAACGCTCCCTTTCGGTGTCCAAACAGGTGACTTTCAACAAGCTCACTTGGCAAATTGGCGCAGTTGATAGCCACGTAGGGTTCATCGGCGCGGTTGCTCATATCGTGTATCACGCGCGACAGGATTTCTTTACCGGTCCCGCTCTCCCCGTGCACGAACACCGGCGCCTTGCTACTCGAAACGCGTGGGAGCAACTCCTTCAGGCGCATGATGCTTTCGTGCGTCCCGATGTACCGGTCTGCCGCCGCCAGGTCGGGCTCATGGGTCGCCTGGCTTGACGACCGGCTACGGCTCGGCTGCTGCTTGTTACCTTTCACCGGTTCTTCCGGGGGACCTTCGAGCAGCGTTTTGACCCGCTCTACCAGTTCGGTGGTACTGAACGGCTTGGGAATATAATCGATGGCTCCGTGGCGCATCGACCGAACCGCATGTTGGATGCTACCATGGGCCGTTATCATGATGACCTTCATGGCCGGGTCCGTCTGCCGGATGTGAGCCAGTAGATCCAGCCCGTCCATCTTGGGCATCTTGAAATCGGTAATCACCAGATCGAACGACTCTTCCTCCAGCCGCTCAATCGCGGAAGCAGCATCCGAGCAGCAAGTGACATCTATCTGATGCCTTGCAAAGAGCCGTTTTAGAACATTGTGCAGCAGGTGCTCATCATCAACAAAGAGGAGGTGTGCGTTCGTTGAAGTAGTAGCAGTCGTGGACATGAGTAGATTCGTTGTCAGAATTCGGCTCGAATGAGGAGAGTGCGCCTACGATGCGGTAGGCGGCGAACTGGCGGGGAACGATGCGCTCGCGGGAATTTTGGGATGCGTGCCATCAGGCTCCACCGGAAGAGAACACACAAAGCTGGTTCCTTCCGCCGGAGTGGTGTGCCGCAACTTGAGCGAGCCGCCGTGTGCTTCTGCGATCCGGCGGGCAATGGGCAGCCCCACACCCAAATTTTTGGCTTTCGTGGTGAAGAACGGCTCGAAGACGGTGGCGCGAGCGTCGGGAATCTCCATCGCTCCGCGATTCCAAACCTCCAGATGGACGAAACCACGTGACTGCAGAACAGACAGCCGCACATGCTCCGATGGATCCGTCGCATCAAGGGCGTTCTGTATCACCATCCACAGTGCCTGTCGGAGGAGCTGCGGATCAGCATTGATGCAGCAATCGGTTTCCACCTTCAGGTCAACGCGGGCTTCGGCGTCCTCGCCGATCGCTCGTACGGTTTCACGAACGAAGTGCGAAAGATGAACCTCCCGCAAGACCGGATCGGGGCGCTGGCTGTACTGCTGCAACTCCGAGAGGATACGTTCTATATGGGCGGCACCTTCAAAGATGCGAAGTGCCATATCGCGCTGATCGGGAGAATCAAGCGTCACTGTTAACAGATCAGCGAAACCTTCGATACTTGAAACATAGCTTCGCAGCCGGTGCGCCAGAATCTCCGACAGATTCTCTATCGCACGCTCGTACGCGCGGAGCGCTTCTGGAGAGAGATCATCAGTTTCTGGAATGATGGGCTGAGCGATTTCCTGAGGCATGTGTAACGATCATGGGGGCGTAATCTATGATGTGCGCGGGTAGCGATGAGAGCCTCTCCCGACGCCGGTGATACTACACGGCAAAACCGTTCCACAAATGCCTCGCCGCGGGCGATCGTGGCAGACCGGCGAATCGAACTGTTTAAGCCACGTCTTCCCTGCCGATAACCTTGCGTTTGGGAGAAAGCTTAAGGAAAGAGTTTCCGTGAACGTACGCAGTTTCCTTTCCGTCCCCGTTTGCCGGCTATCAGGCTGAGGATTGCCGCCACCCCAGCGAATACCTCTCTAATGGCAGCCTGAGGGGCAGAAAGCGGTCTTTTCCCGAGGTGGTGACGTGGTGGCATAGGCCTTGATATGTCAACGGACCGCACAACGAACCACCAACCATCGGATGGCTTCTGCCATGGAAACGAAAACGCTTGGCCTGCTGCGAAACGCGATGAACGCGTACAATCAGCGCATGCAGTCGACCAACAGCAATATTGCCAACCTCGACACGCCAGGGTATCAGCGTGTCAGCGTCTCCTTTGAGGAGGAACTGCAGAACCGGCGTCACCAGGTGCCGTCGCTCCGTAACGTCGAAGATGTGAAGGCGAAGATGGAAGTGCACGAAGAAGCGCCAATCCTGGAAGATGAGATGATGGCGCTTGCTGACACGCAGATGCGCACACAACTTGCCACCCGCGCGCTATCGGAGCACTTCGGCCTTATGCGCACCGGCATTACCGGACAGTCGATGTAGCCCCATCCTCGCATCAGCCCTTTAACCGGCTCGACCGATGATTAACGACAACCACCATTTTTCTGTATTCCGGGTTACGGCCCGGGGGCTTGAAGCACAGCGCCGCGCTCTGGGCGCTGCTACGGAAAATATGGCCAATGCTCAAACCACGCGTACGGAGGACGGCGAGCCGTACGGTATTAAACGGACGGTACACGAGATGCCCGACGGTGGACGCCATCAGCGCTTCAGCCGGTTGCTAAATGCAAAGCAGGGCGCCATGCAACGCGCCGACACCCGCCACATGGACGGCCCCTCCCTCCGACGCAAGCTGCCCGAGCAAAACCTCGGCCCGGTCACCGAAATCGAAGAAATCCAGAACGAACGCCTCGAATTCGATCCTTCCCATCCCCACGCCGATGAGGACGGGTACGTGCGCTACCCGGATATCAACGTATTGGAAGAGATGACGCGCATGATGTCGGCTAATCGCATCTATGAAGCCAACCTGACGGCGCTTGAGGCCGCGAAGGAAACCATCAAGCGCACACTCGAAATTTAGAATCCACCCCTTGCTGTAGCAATGACCAATTCTATTAACGGTGCCGGCCACGGACTTTCAGTGTACAGGCCCTCGTCTGCCCAACAGAACGAGGCTCCGTCGAAAACGCAGGCGTCGGCGCCGGAGGAAAATGTAAAGGTATCGGACCTGGCGGCCCGCGCGCGTGCTAACGGCATCGAAAAGGCAGAGCAGCAGATGGTTGAGCAGTATTTCCCGACCTCTGAAAAGATGTCGCTTCGTCTTTACGGCCCCGACAGTGATGCTCGCGATGTAAGCCCCGGCGCCGTCGGCAGCCGTCTTGATATCCGCGGATAACCCAGACGCCATGACGATCTCCCAGTTACAACGCATACAGCAGGTACCGGGCAGTAACGGTCCGGAGCGAGAGCTCCCGCGCCCCCAGTTTGATGAGGAGCGCTCGGGCCCCAGTTTCTCTGACACCCTCTCGCAAGCCCTAAACGACGTTGACGGCGCACAGAAGATTGCCAATCAGAATATCGAGGCGTTCGTGGCCGGCGAGAAGGAAGACCTGCACGAGGTCATGATCAGCATGAATCAGGCAAAATTACACTTCCAGCTGATGGCCGAGGTGCGCAACCGTGCACTTGAGACCTATCAGGAGCTGATGCGCATGCAGCTCTAACAGACACGCTCGCTGTAACCAAGAGTCCGTACTCCACCCCACACCCCAATGAATCCCGCCTACGAAAACGTACTGCAATTTCTACAACGGCTGTCGATCGGACAGCGAATCGCGCTCGGCACCGTTGTGGTGGGTGGCACCCTCATCCTCATCCTGGTAGCCCAGTGGGCCAGCCAGCCCGATTACGGCCTCCTCTTTCGAAATCTCGATTCAGAGGATGCCAATCGCATCGTCGAATCCCTGCAGGACGACAACGTGAAGTATCAACTGCGCGAAAATGGTACAGCCATCTATGTGCCGCGTGGTGACATGCACGAACTGCGCCTCCGCTTTGCCGGCGACGGTATGATTTCGCGGGGGCAAACCGGGTACGAACTCTTCGACGAGGGTACCATCGGAATGACGGACTTCATGCAGCGCATGAACCGCAACCGCGCCCTTGAAGGCGAGATGGCTCGGACGATTTCCAACATAGACCAGGTGGAGTCGGCGCGCGTCCACCTCGTAATGCCCGAGCGCACCCCCTTTCGCGAAGCGCAGGCCACCCCTACCGCTTCGGTCGTTGTGCAACTGGCCCAGGGTGGCAGCCTCTCCCGCTCGCAGATACAGGGCATCACAGCACTTGTAGCCGGTGGCGTGGAGGGCATGAGCCGGGACGAGGTAACCGTGCTCGATACGCGCGGCAATATGCTATCGAACCCCGACTCCGGCAGCGACGATGCTACGCTGACGTCAAATCAGCTACGACTGCAGCGTTCGGTAGAAGAGCATCTGACAGAAAAAGGGCAATCGATGCTGGACCGTATCGTGGGTCCGGGAAACGCAATCGTGCGCGTCTCCTCACGGCTTGATTTCAGCCGGGCAGTAACGGAGGAGGAAGCGCTTGACCCCGAAAGCTCCACCATCATCAGCGAAGAGCGACTCGACGAAGAAGGGCTCGGCGGCGATAACGCCAGCTCGCTGGTGCGCAATTACGACGTGACCAGATCACGAACGCGATCGGAAAAAGCCGTGGGGGAAATCTCCAGGCTAACCGTCTCGGTGATCCTGAATCATCGACAAAACCAGTTCCAGAACGCCAACCTTGAGGAAGGAGAAGAGCCCGCCGACGAAGCAGTACCTTTTGACGAACAGGAGCTTGAAGAGATAGAGGCGCTCGTCAAGAACGCCGTTGGGTTCGATGACAACCGGGGCGACGCATTTACCATTCAGCAGACGCGCTTCGACACCAGTAACGACCTGGCGTTAAGCGAGCAGTTTCAGCAGCAACAGCGTAGCGAGGAAATTCAGCTCTACCTTCGCTACGGCCTCATCCTACTGGCGCTCCTTCTTGCCGTGTGGCTTATACGCTCGGCGGCTACCCGCCTGACCGATCTTGATGTGCCCCTACAACTCGATGCTCCCGAAAAACGACAAAAACAGCTGGCTGACGGGGGCACGCCTTCGGGCAATACGTCTCGCACTGCCGGCGCTCCCGAAAACGACCCCGTCGAGAATATGAATGAAGATGAACTGCTAAACGACGTCTACAGCGGCAAGCTCTCAAAAGAGGCCCGCAAGCGCCTGAAAGCCAAGCACTTGATGTACGAGGAGATCAAGGAGCAGGTGAATGAAGAGCCGGATGAAGCAGCCGAGCTGATTCGCTCCTGGCTCAATGACGATCTGCGCCGAAAAGTAACTTCCTAAACTGTTGTACCCATGCCTGAGCTCACACAAGATCTGCCTCCAAATCTTACAGTTCCTGATAGTGCCAACTCATTGACAGGGCCGCAAAAATCAGCGGTGCTGCTCATCGCACTGGGAACGGAGACCGCGAGCGAAGTGCTTCGATCGCTTAGCGATCACGAGGTGGAGGAGATCTCCATCGCTATCGCTCAGATGCGCAGCGTATCCAGCGAGGTCGTAGAGGAGGTTTTCCTTGAGTTCCGCGACCTATCTATGGCGCGCGATTACATCGCCCAGGGCGGAGCGAATTTCGCCCGGGACGTGCTCGAGGGCGCGCTTGGTAATCGGCGGGCTGAGGAGATCATGATGAAGGTAGAAGCCGCAATGGAGGTCTCCGCCTTCCACCTGCTGCAGACCGTGGAAACGTCCCAGCTGACTAACTTTCTGCAGAACGAACATCCCCAGACCGCCGCGCTGATCCTCGCCCATCTTAACCCTCGGAAGGCCGCTGCCATTATCTCAAACCTCCCCGAGGACCGACAGCGCCAGATCATGTATCGCCTGGCAACGATGGGAAAAACCTCGCCGGAGCTCCTTCAGGACATTGAGGATGTGATCCGTGAGCAAATTGGTTCTGTCTTCGGTGCCGAACTCAGCGCTACCGGCGGTATCGACAAGGTAGCAGAGATTCTCAACACAGTCAGTCGCTCCTCCGAGCGGTCCATCCTCGAAGGACTCCGCGAGGAAGATGCCGAGCTGGCCACCGAGATCAAGAACCTCATGTTCGTCTTCGACGATCTCATTCAGCTGGCTGATCACGACATGCAGCGACTGCTACAGGAGGTGGAGCAGAAGGACCTTGCGCTGAGCCTCAAGGCAGTTGGCGATGGTCTCAAAGAGAAAGTATTCTCCAACGTCAGCGATCGGGTGGCCGAAACGATACGGGAGGAGATCGAGCTCATGGGACCGGTCCGCGTCAGCGACGTGGACGAAGCCCAACGCCGCATCCTTGACGTGGCGCAGGAGCTGGAAGAACGAGAAGAGATCATTCTCTCCGGCAGCGAAGATCAGCTTATCTGATCCACGGATCCGCTGTCCCCTACTGATCAATTCATGCCTTCATGCCCAGCTCCGCCGACTCCACATCCCACCCCCACGTCATAAAATCTGGTGACGAGGCCCGCAGAGAGGTGCGAACACTGGAGCGTTCTCTTGACGAGCTCCCTCCACAGCGCATTCCGAAAGACCGCGCCAAGGTTACAGGAGCCTCCGAGCGCCCCCCCGTCGTCATCCCGCAACGCCTGCTTGCCAAAGAACAACAGGAACTCTCCGCAACGCCCTACACCATCCCCACCTTCGAGGACCTGCCCGAACATCCGCTACCACCTCCCCAGGATACCGGTACGGAAGAGGTTGAAGAGGAGCCGGAGCCTACAGTAGAGGAGCAAATTGCTGAGGCGCGAGCCCGGTGGGAAGAAGAACTGGAAGAAGCCCGTGCCGAGGCGCGCGCTGAGGGGTTTGAGGAAGGAAAAGCAACAGCCGAAGCTGCACTCAAGAAACAGGTCCACGCGCAGAAATCCGTACTTGAGGAGACGATCAATCACCTGAAGAAACGCTGGGGCGATTTTCTTGAAGAAAGCGAGCCCCTTCTGGCCACACTGTCTTTCAAAATTGCTGAAGCCATCCTCGATGCTGAACTTCCCGCCACGGTGAAAGGGACCGCAGGCAGGGTGCTATCTGAAGCAATAGATGAACTGGCGGACCAGCCACCGGTGCGGATATCGATTCATCCGGTTGACTACCTGCAATTGCAGGAGGAGGGCGTTGTTGAGACGCTCGATAACATGCACGAATCGCTCCACTGGAATCCGGATCCAGCCTATGCAGAGGGCGACTGGGAGGTGCAGTCCGCCCGGGCGAATATCCGTCATATTCGCAGCGAAATGCTTGAGACCATGCAGCGCCGCATGGGGCTTCTCGGTCTCGTGCAGCGCTCACAGAAGGAGCAATCTGAAAGCGCCGAAGAATCCGCTTCCAACACATTAGAATGATATACTCATCTGCCCACGCGGCGGAGCCCCCTACCATGCAGTTTCTGAATCAGTGTATCGAGTCGATTGACGCTCCGAGCATGCAGGCGTTGCATTTCGGACGTGTTCAGTCCATCGTGGGGCTGCTCATCGAAGTGAGCGGACTCAACGCCGCTGTAGGCGAGCTTTGCTACATCCATGCGGGAGATGGGACCAATGGGCGACGGGTGAAGGCGGAAGTCGTGGGCGTGCGTGGTGCCAACACCGTGCTCATGCCGCTCGACGAAACGATGGGCCTGCGCGCCGGCTGTCTGGTAGAGCGCGCCAACCTTCCGCTGACGGTTCGGGTGGGTTCTGGGCTTCTCGGCCGGGTGATTAATGCCAGCGGCGAACCGATTGACGACGGTGGCCCACTCATGGTTCAGGAAGAGCAGCCCGTTCATTCGGACCCACCCTCCCCCATGGAGCGGCAGCTTATCGACAAGCCTCTTCAAACGGGCATCCGGGCGATTGATGCCTTCCTGACGATGGGACAGGGCCAACGCGTCGGCATCTTTGCAGGCTCGGGCGTTGGGAAAAGCACCCTCCTGGGCATGATTGCGCGGAGGGCTCAGGCCGATGTCAACGTCATTGCCCTCATCGGTGAGCGAGGCCGTGAGGTGCGCGAGTTCATCCACGACTCCCTCGGGCCCGAAAGCCTACAGCGCTCTGTTGTCGTGGCCGTCACCAGTGACCAGGCGGCCATGATGCGTGTGAAGGGCGCCAGCGTTGCGATGGCCATTGCCGAGCATTTCCGTGATACGGGTAAAAATGTGCTACTGATGATGGACTCCGTAACGCGCGTAGCGATGGCCCAGCGTGAGATCGGGCTGGCTGTCGGAGAGCCCCCCACCACGCGGGGCTACACGCCGAGCGTATTCGCACTTCTCCCCCGCCTGCTCGAGCGCGCAGGTCCCGGCGCCCATGGCTCCATCACCGGCATCTTCACAGTACTGGTTGATGGTGACGATATGAATGAGCCCGTCAGCGATGCTGTTCGCGGCATCCTTGACGGCCACTTCGTGCTATCGCGGGAGCTCGCACACGCCAATCACTATCCGGCGCTGGATGTGCTGCAAAGTGTTAGTCGTGTGATGCCAAGAGTGACCACGCCTGAGGAACGCCAGGCAGCGGACAAAGCGCGGCGACTTCTGTCTGATTACCGAGAGGTGGAAAATCTGCTGCGCGTAGGCGCCTACGAGCACGGCTCTGACCCCGCCACGGACCGCGCCATTGCCGCTAACGATGGGCTGAAAAATTTCCTTCAACAGACGGCCGAAGAAGCCCCGCCAGCCGACGCCTCCCAGGCCCTGCAAGACGTCCTTGATACGATCCCGTCGATGTAGTGGCCCTGTAAACTCCGTTTTCCATTCCTCACCGGAAGATCATGTCTGAAAAAACTTTCCGCTTTTCTCTCGAAGATGTGCTCGAAGTGCGCAAACAGGCAACACAGCGTGCGATGCAGAGCTTGGCACAGGCGATGCATCAACGACAGATGCAGGAAGAGCGGGTACGCCGCGCCGAAGAATACCTCGAACAGCTCACAGCATCGGGGAAGATAACCGGATCGTCAGGTCCGGAGCATCTGCGCCGAAGTGCCGCTTTTCGACAGAACGCTAACCGGCAGCTGACGCGTGCCCGGCAGACACTACAGCACCTTAAAACGAAAGAAGACGAAGCGCGCCGCACCCTTACCGAAGCACGACATGCAGAAGAAGCGCTCCTAACATTGCGAGACGAAGAAAAATCCGCTCACGAACAGGCTGCGAAGGAAGCTGAGCAGGCCTTCCTCGATGAGCAAGCCGTAACCCGCCATATGCATGATCACTCGCTGCTCTCATGATGAAGAAAATCTTCATAGCAGCCGGAGCAGCATTCGCAGCTTTTGCTGTAGGGCTAATAGGTGCGTTTTTCCTCCTTCCCATGGTCGCCCCCGATATGGCTGTATCCCTTGTATACCCCGACGCTGATACCGTCAGTGCTGAAAGCCACGCCGAGACGGCCGGGGACGTACATCCGGCCGCCGACGACGAGCTCCCACCGGAGACGCTGGACTCGCTTGCAGCCGAGGCCAACGTACAGGTCGACACCACGATTACCGCCGACTCTACCCTCCTTCTGGCGCTAAAGCCGGGTATGGTGACAATTGAAGAAGATTCGCTCACCTCGTTGCGTTCCGAGCTGCGTGAAATAATGCGCGCCAAGGAATCGCTCCGTACTCAGCTTTCGGAAAGAGAAGTCGAGATCGGCAATCTGCAACAGCGGGCTGAGGACATGAGCGAACTAAGTGCCACTCTGACGCGCATGGACGATCGCGAGCTTGCACCGATCTTGCGGGGCCTGGATCAGGCATCGCTGCGCGTGCTCTTCGCCGAATCCACCGGACGCAACCGAACACGCATCCTGCAGGCCATGCCATCTGATCGAGCCGCCACCTTTATCGACGAACTCGTTGACGGCACCCCCACAATCCCTGAGTCTGACTGAGGTACCAAAAGATGGAACTGAAGCAACTATTCCACATGCTGCAGGCCGCCTCCTCGGGAAGCGACTCGTCGCAATCCGGGCAGGCAAAAGCCGTCAACCCCACCGGCACGTTTGCCACGTTACTTTCAGGCGCCTCCGCCGAGGGTGAACCAAAGGGTGACGTGCCATCCGATCTAAAACAGGTGATCCGCGCACTTCAGCAGGACGGGAAGCTCGATGATGGACTGGCTGACAAGCTGCAGCACTCCATTCAGGGGCTTGAAAAACGGGTAGGAGACAAACCAACCTCGGGCGGGGAGAACGAGCAACCACGCCTTGTGCTGCAGGAAGACGGATCAGTGCGGCTGGAGATTCAGAAGGACGAACCCGCTTCGCGTCACGGAAGCCGTGATGGATCCTCAGTACCGGTTGCAGACGATCGGGTGCGAATCGTGAGGCCCGGTTTCCCGCAAGATACACCGACCAAGGGCGATCATCGCGTGAGAGTCGATTCGTCGGAGGCTGCTGAACGATCAGCGGAAGAGATCCTCGACGAGGGCGAGGACCATAGCATAGATCGTCCTCAGCCAATATCTGCAGGCGAACGCGCCAGCGAGGAGCAACCCAAAGTAGGAGACCATCGCGTGCGCGTTCATCGTCGTCTTGTATCGGGAGCAGACCTCAGGGACGGCATCACAAGCCCGGACGTGCGCCTGGTACTGCCGGGCTCACCTGATGGTGCACCGGTCCCTGTCACGCGCGAAGGCGGCACGTCAGCACCGGGCGACACGATCCGGCTACCCGCCGACCTCGCCCCTATCCTGACAAACCCGGGGCAGGCGCCTGGCTCGGAGGATGGCGAAGGTAAGAACGGTACGGGGACGCAGATTCGATTTACAAACGCTCCGAAGCAGCCAATCCTTTACGTAGGCGGTGAAGGCTCTGACGCGGGCGAGCAAACCATAAGCGACGAGAAGCTGGCCAAGCTACGTGCGGCGGCCGCATCAGGAAAAAAGATTCAGCAACCCGGCCAAACACCGGCTTCAGAAAACACAAGCCAGGCCAACACGGCCGCTTCGGACGCACCTTCACTCTCTCCCGACGCGAAGGCAAAATTGCAGAGCATACTGAATGCTGCGCTGGCCCAGGATGGTGACAAGGTCGACGGAGAGCGTCAGGCTCCTCGCATTCTCGATGCGGTACAGGCAGCTTCCGCGGACAAAGGTTCTGATACAAACGACGCCGCACACTCATCAGATAAGCCCCGCACAGGCGATCATCGCGTGCGCCAGCCCTCAACGGGTCACATTAATCACGAGGCCGAACAGGTTCGGCCCGCGCCGGGCTTCACGTCCGGGAGTGCCTCCTCAGCCCAGGCGGCCGAGCAGGCAGCCAATGCTCAGCAGGAGGCGTCAGCGCAGCGAACGAGTCAGGAGCAGTCAGGAGCGCGCGCTCGACCTGAAGCCGCTACTGTCCGAATGGACGCTGAAGGTGCTCCCGTGCAGCGAGCTCCGGCCATTACCTCGGCCAACGTAGAGTCGCTTGCGCCGGCCAGCCCCGGCTCCGAAAGCGAGGGCGATCAGCAACAGCGAGATGGAGATTCGCGGCAGCGGCAGCGGGATGCGCAGGCGTTGCGACAGGCCATTGTTCACGCACGACAGGAGGGTGCCGGGCAGGGATCAGCACCCGGCAACGCTGCAGAGCAGGTGCCTCCCTCCTCCACGCCAGAGTTCAAGGCATCGGTCTCTGAAGCCCTGAACGCCCTAAAGGCCGAGGGAAGTCTTGAAGGCACGAGCGATGCAGATGTTGACATCGAGCGCTCTACGCTCAGGCAGGCTTTTGAGAGTATATTCGGCGAAATGCGGACCGGGCGAAACAGCAGCGCCACCCCCGTAAATCGTGCGAGCCCTGCCGCTCAGGCCAACTTCAGCGCCTGGATGCGCAGCATCATGAACCAACCGGGCCGGGCGCTCAGCCTCAACAATGGCTGGCAGGTACTGCAGGTTCAACTCGATGAAGGACAGGGAAGCGTGACCGTGAGCGCGCGCCGAGACGACGAAAGCGTGTCGGTAAATGTGGGCTTCACCGACCCCGGCCTCCGCGGGCAGGCAGCCGCGCACGCGTCCCGCATTCACGAAGCGCTGCAGGCGCAGTATGATCAGCACGTAGACTTCACGCTGCAACAGGAGAACGACGAGCAGTCGCCCCAGCAGCGACGGACGATGGGGGCGGGCGGTCCGGAGCTTCCGGGCTCCTCCCCTGATGAAGCAGCAACCACTGACGACGATGGACACCGCAGAGCCAGCCTTCGGGCGGCATTGCTCGGTGCCAATCATGAATGGATCGCTTGATACCATGGACATTTCA
>SLED01000173.1 GCA_007124945.1 Salinibacteraceae bacterium
ACAAACTGCTCCTCGTATTCACGATTGGCCTGTTTGCCCCGACGCGGCTCTTCGCTGTCTTCCTGCATCACAATGTCATCGGCGTAATACTCCTCAAACGCCTCCAGAATCTGCCCACTGAGTACTTTTTGGCTGAGGTCGTCAAATTTTTCTTTCAGGCTGCTCATAGCTTTAACAAGAACAATAATGAAGAATAGCTCGCTTAGGCACCATAAAGTCAGAATCAAAGAGTTTGTTGCAACGATTATTTGTGGAGAACAGATTCGTTGCATCTGCGACGTGATGGTGCTGAGCCGGGTCGGCACCCGTTACGTGCCGGCTTCGTCTGTAATGCCGGATGGGATTTCTTGCATCTCCTGCTGACTTTCGAGCACAACAGCGGATTCAAGTGGCTTGAGCGCCACCCGGTCGCCCGGCGCAAAGTCCATCCGGTTGTGTGTATGTACCAGATATTCAGCGCCGTTCATTTCTACGCGGAACGTAATATCGTGGCCCTTGAATTCACGTGCTACAACCCGTGCGGAGGGGTGTGTCAGGTTGTCGTCTGGGTGCGCGAGCGTTACGTGTTCGGGACGCAGCGAGAGCAGCACAGGTCCTGAGGCCTCTCTGTTGATAGAAAGCTGACCGAGTGGCGTATCGGCAACAAGACCGGATGCGTGCGAAAATAGCAAGTTTGTTCGTCCGAGAAACTGGGCGACAAAAAGCGTCCGGGGCTGATAATACACCTCTTCTGGGGTGCCCACCTGTTCAATCTGGCCATGACGCATTACGGCAACGCGGTCTGCAAAGGAGAGGGCTTCTTCCTGGTCGTGGGTGACCAGTACCGTAGTGATACCCTCCTGCTTAAGCACCTGCCGTATCTCAGAACGCGTGTTCTGGCGCAGGAGCGCATCAAGGTTGGAGAAGGGTTCATCCAGAAGGATGAGCCGAGGAGACGGTGCCAGGGAGCGTGCAATAGCTACACGCTGCTGCTGTCCACCCGAAAGGGCCTGCGGAGCGCGCCCCTCGAAACCCTGTAATCCTACAAGGCGCAACGCCCGGGCAGCGCGTTCGTGTTGTTCTTTACGTGAGAGCCCTCGCAGGCCAAACCGGACGTTATCGAGAACGGAAAGGTGGGGGAAAAGCGCGTAGTCCTGAAAAACCAGTCCCATACCGCGCTGCTCAGGCGGCACGTGCGCCTGGGTACTGCTGAGCAACCGGTCGCCAAGGTGAATCTCTCCTTCGTCCACCCTCTCGAACCCGGCCATAAGGCGAAGCGATGTTGTTTTCCCGCAGCCACTCGGACCAAGCAGCGCGAAAATCTCTCCATCCTGTACAGAAAAGCTAAGCTGGCTTATAACCGCCGGCCCTTCTGCGGAGAAACGCTTCGTCAGATTATGTACGTTTAGCAGGGTGGACATAGCCACGCTCGTTCGAAAGAAGGTGGGGAGCCTACGAGCATCTGGGGTTTCGGGTTGTCTGTTGAAACAAGAATCACGGAGAATTTAGCGGTCTTCGCGGAGGAGGAGCAGTCCCACGAACGCTGCTGAGAAGATGATGAGTGTGAGTGCGTACGGTGCTGCAGCGCCGAAGAGGGCTTCGTTGGTAAAGCTCCACACGCCGAGCGCGAGCGTTTCGAACCCGATGGGCGAGAGCAAAAATGTGATGGGGAGCTCTTTCATGGCGGAAAGAAAGACGAAGGCTACACTAACGAGCAGCCCGCGCCGCAGCAGCGGGAAGGTGGCCGAAAAGAAAGCCCCCAGTGGCGAGCGCCCTAAAACGCGCGCCGCTTCCTCCACACGCGGCGGCGCCTGATAGAGCGCGCTACGCACCGGACCGATCGCTTCTGCCAGAAAGTGGAACGTGTACGCGATGATCAGCAGTACCAGACTCTGATACAGGAGTGAAGCGGCCTGCAGGGAGAAAAACACGATAGCAAGCGCAAAGGCCAGCGGCGGCGTTGCGTACCCGAGATAGGCAACGCGCTCAAGCCCCCGTGACGTCGTTGAGGGATGGCGGACGCTGAGATACGCCAGCGGGAGGGCCAGCGTCGCGCAGAGCAGCGCCGCCGGGCCCGAAGCCGACACCGAGGCCCACAGCGCCTCACCGAGACGCCCCCACGGCTGCATATCCACAGCCTGCGACATCCAGTACCCTACCGTCGTCACGGGGATTACAACCGACGCCAGCAGCAGCAACGCAACGAAAGCATAGGCCGCGTAGCGCCAGGCGCCGAGCCGGGCCGGCACGTTGGTGCGCTGCGTTCCCGAGCCGGTCCTGTGGAAGACCACGTTGCGGAGCAGGCGCGCCTCCATTAAGAGCAGCCCCGCCGTGAGCGCCAACAGCATCAGCGCAAGCCAGGCCGCGTAGATGCGGTCGAACGCCGAGGCGTACTGCAGGTAGAGCGCGTAGCTGAAGGTCTCGAACCGCATCAGCGAGACGACGCCAAAATCGCCGATCACGTGCAGGCCAACGAGCAGTGCACCGGCGTAAAAGCCGGGGCGGAGCTGTGGCAGCACCACACGCAGAAACGTCTGCCGTGCATTGTACCCGAGCGAGCGCGCCGACTCCTCCAGCCCCGGATCGAGGCCGGCCATCGCCGAGCGGAGATTTAGGAAGAGATAGGGAAAGGTGTACAGCGTAAGCGCAATCAGCGACCCCCAGAACCCGCTGATGCGGGCGATGTCGATGCCGAAAAGGTGCTCCAGCGTCCCGTAGCTGCCCGTCGACGCCAGGAGCACGTATGCCATCACGTAGCCTGGCACAGCGAGCGGCAGCACGCCGAGGAGCGTAACGAGGCGTTTACCCTTGAGGTCAGAGCGCGTCGTGAGCCACGCCAGTGGAAAGGCGATGGCCGAGGTGGCGAGCACCACCCCCGCGGTCAGCAGGACGGTGTTGTAGAGCAGTTCCAGATTGCGCCAGCGCCAGAGAATATCGACCAGCTCGGACGGCTCGGCGCTAAAGGCGCGGATGAACAGGTAGACCAGCGGCACGAGCACGCCCAGTACCACCAGCGCTCCCGGCACGATGAAGTACCACGCAGCCTTCGGGCGATATTTCGTGAGCGTGTTGATGGGTCAACTACACGATGTGAGATCCAGCGAAGCGACGTGACCGCATTCCCTGCCGACCATGCACGGTGTGCGGTGCGCCGAAATGGTTACAGCAACCCTTCGTCTCGCAACATCGACAGCGTCTCCTCCAAATCGCGCAAATCGTCGAGGTCGAGCGCAGGCTGAAGCCCTTCGAGCTCTTCCGGATCGATGGCGGCCGTACCCGCCTCTACACCCGCTACCACTGGATATTCGAAGATCTCCTCGACGATGTATCGCTGTATCTCGGGCGAGAGCAAAAACGAAATAAACTTATGAGCAGCATCGACACGCTCCGACGTCCGCATCACACCCACACCGGCCACATTCACGAGATTACCCGCATCGCCCGGAGCAAAAAATGTTTGCGCACCCGGGAAGTTAGGATCTTCCGACGTGAAGTTGTAGAGGTAATAGTGGTTGGCCAGGCCGAAGTCGACGTCGCCATTGGCCACAGCCTGAACGATGGCTGAGTTGCGGGGATAGGTTTTGGCGCCTGCATCCTTCATCGCCCGGATCCACGCGCGTGTGCTATCATCGCCCACTACCCGACGCATGGCTGTCAGGTGGCTCTGGAAGGAGCCATTGGTGGGTGCCCATCCCACACGGCCTTCGTACGCTGGATCGGTGAGGTCGAAGATGCTCTGCGGCAGATCAGTGGTGTCGACGCGGCTCGGTGCGTAGACGAGCGTGCGCGCACGGCCGCTCGTAGCCACCCACGTGCCGGCTTCGTTGGCGTAGGCGGCATCCACTTGCTGAAGAATCGAGTCGGGAAGCTCGGCAAGCATTCCCGCTGCGTGCACCGAGCCGAGCGCCCCCGCATCCTGCGCCCAGAACAGGTCGGCCCGCGTCCGGTCGCCCTCTTCCGCCAGCGCCACCGCCAGCTGCGCCGTATCTCCGTACCGCACGCCGACACTTAGCCCGGTCTCTTCCTCAAACTGATCGATGATGGTGCCGACGAGCGCCTGCCCTCGCCCGGAATAGATGACAAGGTCTTCAGAGCCGGTATCGCAGGCTGTAAGAATGAGCAGGAGGGCAACGGGCAGCGCCAGAAATCGGTACATAGAGCGGCGGGAATGGATGGATCTATTTAGAATCGATCTAAAGAAAAACGCAGGGGTCCTACTTGCAATCTTCCAGCACGTTTCCCTTCTCAGACTACCCTCTTTCGTCTGCCCCGTTCGTGTGCCCTTCCCGGAACGAGCAATAGAGCGCCCGCCGACATTACCGGTAACTCACCCCCTTCAACTCTCCGTCGCCCGTGCGGAGATTGGTCTCTGCTCCCATCACGATATCTGTATTCTGTGCCGACACGCAGATCCAGCCGTCTGCGTCGCTCCGGCGCTGCATCACGAAGGTAAAGACGGTCTGCCGCCCGAACGCAGAGGTATCCCCGGCATCAGACTGCCCCCGGAGCCGCATCCGCGCATGAACAACGGCCACGTCGTCGGAGAGATAGCGCACCTTCCTACGTACCACGCTCAGATTGGAATCGGGAAAGATAACCCTCAGGCCATACTCGTGCGCCTTTCGGATGGACTCGCGGTCGCTCCACCAGAGTCCCACGACATTGACGAAGTCTGCGTCCTCGGCGAAGAGATCTGCAATGGCGCCAGCGTCGCGGTCATTCCACGCGCTAACGAACCGATCAGGCATCTCTTCTGCGCTATGCATCGTCGCGGTCATCAGAATAGCAGAGTCTTAAGAGAAGGACGGGAATGCTACCATCAGACGACAGGTGACAGCTTTCAGAGATCCCAGGTGTCCGCACTCTCTCAGAAAAGAAAGAACGACTGAAGCAGTGCGCATTTTTGCTGAAGTCCTGTTGAGTCGGCTCATTTTTGCTATGTTTGCCGGTTCGAGTGCCCGTTGCGTGGGCCGCGACTTTTATCGATTGATGAGTTAGAGCATGGAACAGGTTGACATTTTACCTGGCGCGAGTAATTCGATCACTATCCGGCTGGAGCTGGAAAATCGTCCCGGGATGCTGGCGGAGGCCACCTCGGCCATCGGTGCTGCCGGTGGAAATATCGGCGCTATCGATATTGTAGATGTGCGAAATAGCGTGCTCGTGCGCGATGTCACGATCAACACGCGCGGCGATCAGCACGGGCGCGAGATTGCGGACCAGCTTGAGGCGACCGACGGCGTCCGCGTGCTGAACGTATCCGACCGCACTTTTCTGATGCATCTCGGCGGCAAGATCGAGATGAACAGCAAAGCGCCTGTCAACACGCGCGAAGAGCTTTCGATGGCGTATACGCCCGGGGTAGCCCGCGTCTGCAAGGCAATTTATGAAGAGCCTGAGGACGTCTTTACCCTGACGATGAAAGCGAACACAGTGGCGGTGGTAACTGACGGCACCGCGGTGTTGGGCCTCGGGGATATCGGCCCGCGTGCCGCGCTCCCTGTGATGGAAGGCAAGGCGCAGCTGTTCAAGGAGTTTGCCGGCGTGAACGCCGTTCCCGTCTGCCTCGACACGCAGGACGTTGATGAGATCGTAGACACCGTGCTGCGCCTCGAACCGGTATTTGGCGGTATCAATCTGGAGGATATCTCGGCGCCGCGCTGTTTTGAAATTGAAGAGCGCCTGCAGGATGCACTCGACATCCCCGTCTTCCACGATGACCAGCACGGCACCGCCGTTGTTACGGTTGGCGCGCTGCTGAATGCGCTGAAAGTGGTAAACAAGAAGCCCGAGGACCTCAAAGTAATCGTTGTGGGCATTGGCGCCGCCGGCACAGCGGTAACGCACATGCTGATCGATCTTGGCATCGAAAACATCATCGGCGTCGACAGCAAAGGGGCGGTGGCCGGGTCGCGCTCCGACCTGTCGGAGGCTAAATTGGCCTACGCTGAAATCACCAATCCGGATAATGTGACCGGGACCCTTCAGGAAGTGATTGAAGGAGCGGATGTATTCATCGGGCTCTCAGTCCCGGACCTGATCGACGAGGAGGATCTGAAGAAGATGGCGCGCGATCCGATCGTTTTTGCGATGGCCAACCCGGACCCGGAGATCCGGCCGGAAGTGGCGAACCCGCACGTGGCCATCATGGCGACAGGTCGCAGCGATTACCCCAACCAGATCAACAACGTGCTCTGCTTTCCCGGCCTGTTCAAAGGAGCGCTCGACTGCCGGGCTACTGCCATCACGGACGAGATGAAGATGGCGGCTGCCCGGGCCATCGCGCAAACCATTGACGAGGACACCCTCACTGCCGAGTACATCGTCCCGAGCGTCTTTGATCAGCGGGTGGTGGAAGAGGTCAGCCAGGCGGTAGAGTACTCCGCAACTGCCTGCGGAGTGGCGCGCCGGGCCAGCTAAACCTGCGAAGGTCGTTCTTCCGGACTGCCGGTTATGTAACGCGAGGCGAACGTACGACTCGTACGTATATAACAGTCTATCTTGCTTCGCCACAGTGCCTGATCAGTTTACCGATGGAGCTTTCGCACCGCGCCTACAGGATCAGCGTTGCTATCGTGGCTACTCTCTTCATCGCGATAGGTCTGATCCTGATAGCAGATTGCTTTCTTTATTTCGGGGCGGGTCTTTACAACGTGACCTGGGGAGGAGTGAGCGACGTCGCGGGTGTACCGCTCGGCACGGTCATTACATTCGGTATCGGCGTGATTTTCTCGTCCGCTGGGACGGGCATCCTGTATGATATCATGGTTGCCCGTATCGTGCTGCTACTCATCGCCGGCTGCTACGCGGTTTTTGGGATGTTTCTGATTGTGATTAGCATCAGCCGCTACATGGCCGAGATTGCGCCCTGGCTGCGCGCGGGCATCGTCGGCTCGGCTATGCTGCTGAAGGCCGCCTTCACGTTCTGGGTCCTTTACTGGGTGCCGTACGTGACGAACTATGGGCAGATTGAGTAAGAGATTCGGGGACCCTCCTCAGTCGCTGGTCGGCTTCGCCACATCCATCACATCATAGATTTTGTCGCGCCATCGCGAAGGGCTGTGGATGCCGAAAAACATGACTTCCGAGTCAGCTGAACCGGCAGAGAAAAAGTAGAGCTCGCCCACTCCAAAAAGGCGCTGGAAGATCGACTGGTTCAGTTCAATACTGCGGAGATCCTGAATGCGCACGCTTTGCTGATTGCGGGAGATGATGCCGTATTGCCGGGAAATGCGGTTGTTGTCAATAGTGAATTTCCACGCATACCGCTTAAACGCAACGTACAGCAACCAGAAAACCGTTAGCGCAACAAGCCCGAGCGCGACAAGCTCTTCCTCAGGAACCTGATCGTAAAAATGAAAATAGATTGCACCGGCAGCGGCGAGCAGTATGACGGCAAACAAGAAGCTGGACCAGTACGTCCGCCACGCCGGACGAAGGACGATATCAATATCGGGAGTTTGGTCTACGTCTGCTGGTCTTTCCATCTCAGAGGAAGGATTGTCTTAATTGAGGGAGCGGACATCAATCTACATAATCTTGCCGTTTCGAGAAAGGTGGGCTCAAATAGGTGGCTGCCGGGGCACACTCTTTATGACGAAAAGAGTACCGGAAAGCGGACATCCTCCGGCGGATTGGTGCAGAAAGCATGATTGGCTGACGGGATATGCTAACGGACTCACGATAAATGAAAACGCCCCTCAACCCGTGGCTGAGAGGCGTTTCGTGCGTGAAATTAAACGTTCGCTCCTTGTTATTCGCTCGATAGGAACAGGCTTAGTACGTACCAGAACATCAGCGCGATGGAGCCGAAGAGCTGCAGTGAGGCTGACACGTGCTGATCTTCGGGGAAGTGATGAAGCACGTTGGAGGTATCATACAGGATGGCCGCCCCTGCCAGCGCGATCATGCCTACACTGAAAAAGGTGCCCAGTTGAAAGCCGAATAGCACGCCTGCTACAATCAGTACCAGCGCAGCAACGAAGCCCCAGCGGAGCATGCTTCCGAGGAAAGAGAAGTCCTTGCGCGTCCAGAACGCGACGGTGGTGAGGCCGGCAAAGCCGAGCAATGTCACCAGGCCGGCACTTTCAATGGTGCCGGGTGCGGTAGACTCAGCCACGAACAGCAGAGGTACGAATATCACCGCGTAGGCGGCAACGTATCCGGCCAGCGCCAGATACTGCAGAGGTTTCGACGTAGTGCTGTGGGCCGTGTGGGAGGCCAGCCAGCCAACCACGATAAAGGCGCCAAGCACGAGCAACCAGTTAACACTCAACAGAGCCCCGGCGATGACCTCCGCGAGGCCACTCGTAAAGATCAGGTACTCGATTGCGACAAAGCCCAGGATGGCGGCTGAAAGGTGTGCGTACGTCCGAAAAATAAAACGGGCCCGGGCGTCTACGCCAAGGTTGGCGACGGCTATAGTATGTTGCTGGCTCATACGTGTCAATACTATGGATGGCTGATTCAAACCGCACTCTTCAACGCCTGACTGCTGCCGTGTTCCTAACTGCATACACGGGCCAGCGAGCCGAAGCCGCTGTTTGCGGGGTAGATCTGAAAAAATTGGTGTGAAGGAATGGCAATCCTCCTGCTGGAGCATTATTGTGTAGGTGTTCTTTCACATACACCACTGGTTCTGCGGCACTGCGTCCGCAGATTAAAAGGGAATCCAGTGCCGCCACAGCACGTGGCGCAATCTGGAGCTGTACCCGCAACTGTAATCTGGGTGGTGCTTTCGTAGTGTAGAAGCGTAGGGTCACTGTCGTTAACGACGGGAAGGCCAGGCGTGGAGCTATGAAGGCGTCTCGACATCGCTCGATGTGCCCGGTAAGCCAGGAGACCTGCCGGCTGGTGGATGCCTGATAGACCTTCGGGACTTTGAGGTCTGTGGCGCGCATGGTTTCTGTGGATGTAGGCAACCTATCTGACATCCAGACAAGGAGTGGCCCCCAGCCCTTCGGGAACCGTCCGGCCCAGACCTCCTCATTAAGGTTTGGGCTTTGTCATGTTAACCCCTCTTTTTGCAGCAGTCTTGTTGCTATCGCCGTTTCACGGTGGTATCGACGACTATGCGTCGCCAGACACTCTCATGGCGGCTGAATTACCGGAGTTAACGGTAGTCGCCACCCGTCACGCGACCGACGTCCAGACGGTCCCGGCCCGTGTTACTGTTATTGACCGCGCGGCTATCGAACAGGTTGGCGCGACCACGCTGGCAGATGTACTCGAGTCGCGATCGGGGGCGTTCGTTCGCCAGCATGGTCCCACCGGGCTCGCAACCCTGTCCCTGCGCGGGCTGGGTGCTTCGCAAACGGCTATCCTTCTCAACGGGACCCGAATCAACGATCCCCAGCTCGGGCAGCTCGATCTTTCGCTTCTGCCCACTGCCGTGCTGGAGTCCGTGGAGGTGCTGCATGGTGCGATCTCACCTCTGTACGGTAGTGATGGACTCGCAGGAGCCGTAAACCTCCGCACCCGGGGCCCGAACGATGAACTGTCCTGGCGATTCAGCGGAGAGACGGGTGCTTTCGGTTCGCATGGAGCCTCTGGTATGGCCTCCGGAAGTGTTGGGTCTGTGCGGGCGATGGCAGCAATGGAGTACAGAAGTACCGCCGGCAACTTCCCTTTTATTGACACCTCGCGACTTGAGCCGGTAGAGCAGGAGCGCCGCAACGCCGACCGCGAGCAGCTGTCGGCGCTCACATCTCTGGAGTGGAAGGGCGACAGGCGAGAGGCCCGGCTATCAGCGCTCTATACCACGAGCGATCGCGGCCTTCCCGGCGTGGTTGGCACAGGAGGGTTCGGTGAGCGACAGGAGGACGAGGCACTGCGGCTGTGGACGGATGCTCAACAGCAGTTTGACTGGGGCACCCTTCGATTCGGCGGCCTGGTGCAGGACAAGTCGATTCAATACCGGAATCCCGCCCAACAGATCGATCAAACAGGCCGCACGCTTCTTTCCTCGGTGGAGTCCGAGGCAACCGCAGCGATTTCCAGAAACTGGCTGGCCTCAGCGGGGCTTACCGGCAGCTACAGCCGTGCAGCGCATCCAAGCCTAACCGACAACGCCTGGCAGGTGCAGGGCGGAGCATTCGTGCTCGCCAGCGGACGCACCGGCCGGGTGCACTGGTACCCCGCCCTGCGCGTGGACGGGTACCGCTTTCCGGATGGCTCGCATCAGAACGCGCTAAATCCCAGGCTGGGCGTGAACATTGCGATTCCAGGACTGGATGGATTGCGAGCCAAAGGAAACGTGGCGCGCGCCTTTCGGGCACCGACCTTCAACGACCGGTTCTGGCAACCGGGTGGAAACCCTGATCTGAACGTCGAGCAGGGTGTTATGGCCGATGCAGGTTTGCTCCTCGACCGGCACGCACATCGGGCTGAAGTATCGCTCTTCACACATCACGTTACCGATCAGATTGTTTGGCAGCCCCAACCGTCTGGCTACTGGAGCCCGCGGAATGTTCAACAGGTTCGCTCGCGCGGCGTAGAAGCATCGTACCGCGCTCGGGTATCACTGTACAGCCATGTACTGCTTGAGTCCGGGCTCCACGTTACACTGACCGAGGCGGTTGACCGCTCCGACCCTGAAAGCCGGACGTTCGGAAAGCAGCTCCGGTACGTACCCCGCGAGGAGTGGAAGGCTCATACAACCCTGACGATAGGGCCGGTGAGTCTCGATACAAATTTTCGTTACACGGGGAAGCGATTTTTGACTGCAGATGAGAGCCAGGCGCTTGATCCCCATATAGTGGTCGATTCGCAAGTGCGTGTACGTGCAGTGCTGTCCTCCGTGCAACTTAATCTTGGGCTGCACCTTCGAAATCTATTTGATACCGACTACGCCATCATGCGGGGGCAGCCCATGCCGCCGCGCCACCTTCATTTCCGAATTGGACTTGAATCTCGCCCCTAACCCTTACTTCACCCAACTTCCGGTAGTTCGATGAAACGTTTGTCCATAGTAAGTACTCGCCTGTTCCTGTTTGGCTTTATCGCCGTCGCCCTAACACTCTCGGGGTGTGACCTCGTCGACAGCGATCCGCCCGATCGACCGACCATCTCAACAGCCGATGTTTTCGTTAGCAACCAGGGTAATTTTGCCGATGCTAACGGAACTGTGACGGCCTTCAATGTGGAGTCGGGTCAGTCAGAAACGGCTATCAGTCCATCGGCTGTAATCCAGAGCGTTGAGGTGCTCGAGGATCAACTCTTTGTCATGGCCGGTGACCGTGTTGATATTTACGACATTGAATCGCTGTCGCGGGTTGGAGAGATTGACGGAGTCACGAATGCTCGCTACATCCTGTTTGGTGGTCAGGACTTGGCCCTGATCACAAATATCGCTCAGTTTGATAGTGAGGGCAATGTAACCGCCCCTCCCTCGGTCAGTCTCGTGGATCTGCAGGAGAATGAGGTAATCTCGTCGCTGGAGCTGGATGGGAGCCCGTCCGGAATTGCGCTTGCCTCCAATCTGATCTTTGTCGCGAAAGGAGGCTTTGGTGTTTCTAACGAGGTAGCGGCCATCAGCATCGACCTCGACGCCGGTGAGTTGGAGTTGGAGGACAATATCGATGTGGGATGTGCACCCACATTCCTGTTCTCGCTGGGTACGGACCGGATCAGTGG
Source organism: Salinibacteraceae bacterium (assembly GCA_007124945.1). GTDB lineage: Bacteria > Bacteroidota > Rhodothermia > Rhodothermales > Salinibacteraceae > Tc-Br11-B2g6-7. The sequence continues at coordinate 11,614 of SLED01000173.1, forward strand.
TCTGTGCAATACGGAGGAAGGGGAAGGTCAGTACATTATCATCACGCCGGCTGAAATGGGTGTCTCCGTACGGCAGGATCTGGGCGGAACGGTGCAGACGGCGAGCGGTGCCGGGCAGAAGGGCTATTTCAGTTCCAGTGCCAACGTTGTGCTGGCCGTGGTCGATCAAGAGCGCATTGTGGTAATGGAAGCTGGCACCGGAAATGTAGAAGATGAGCTGGGACCGTTCGATGGAAATCCGATTGGCGGGGTCGCCTACGATGAGGTGGAGCGCCTTATTTACCTGGCGCGGCCGGTGGGTGATTTCCAGACAACCGGCGAGGTGACCGTCCACTCTACCGATGGTGAGGAAGTTGGAAGGTTCGACGCCGGTATTTCACCTTCGCACATTGTGTTTTCGCGCGTGTTCGACTAAGGATGCACATCGACCGTTGTTATTGTTTTCAGGTTCGTTTTGAAGAGTTGCGCCGTGTGGCGGACGACACGGGGGCGGACTCTGTTAGCGCGCTGCAGCAGCATCGTGCGTTTGGCAAGAAATGCGCCCTGTGCCACCCTTATGTTCGGCGGATGCTACGCACGGGGCAGACCTCCTTCGACCGTATCATAACGGCTGAGGAGGAGCCCGCCGACGAAGCGGTGTAGCTGCGGCCGCCCGGAGGAGGAATAGTCCCGGTAGTGGGTCGCGTGTGCGCGCTCACACCAGCCGCTCGAGCCCTTCGGCAACCTCATCCCAGCCATGTCGCTGGCGGGCCCGTCGTACGCCTTCGTTCATGCGCCCCGCCCAGTCTTCTTCAAAGAAACGATTCACCGCCTCAGCGAGAGCGGGAGCGTCTTGTGGCGGCACAACAAACCCGGCTTCTTCATGCGGCACCATATCCGCCAGCTCACCCACGTCAGTAGTGATTACAGGGCGTTCGAAGTGAAACGCCACCTGCGCCACACCACTCTGCGTGGCCGAAAGATAGGGCTGTACTACAACGTCGGCAGCTGAAAAGTAGTCCGGCACCGACTCTGTTGGAATGTAGTGGGCGTGGAGCAGCACATTCTCCTCAAGCCCACGGTTGCGTATGCTCTCCCGATAGCTCTCT
>SLED01000213.1 GCA_007124945.1 Salinibacteraceae bacterium
CCCTGCAATCCTGACCATCCACCGATCTGCACAAGCCCGATGCTGGTGACTGCTACGGCCCCACCGATCAGCACAAACATTTGAAGGAGGTCGGTATAGAGCACCGCGCGGAGCCCACCGAGAATGGTGTACACACCCGTGACAATGACCACGATAAACGCGCCGGTCCAGAACGGCACGCCGATCGTCTCAAAGACGATAGCCCCGGCAAAAATGGTGACGGAGATCTTCGTAAGGATGTATCCGATGATGGAGATCGTGGCCAGATACCACCGGGCAGCGGGGGAGTAGCGGCGCTCCAGAAATTCCGGCATCGTGTAGACGCCGCTCTTCACATAAAACGGTACGAAGACCCAGCCGAGGAGCAGCAGAATCAACGACGCCATCACCTCGAACTGACCCACAGCAATGCCACTCGCCGCACCGGTACCGGCCAGCCCGATGAGGTGCTCGCTTCCAATGTTGGAGGCAAAGAGCGAGGCGCCAACCACGAACCATCCGACGTTGCGCCCGGCCAGAAAGTAATCGGCTGATGTTTCTTTCCCCTGTCGTTCCCGGTAAGTGGCCCATCCTGCGACAACGAAGATCGCGATGAAGTAAAGCGCGACAACTGCCCAGTCAATAACGCCGAGCCCGAGATCCATAGGGGTTAGAAGCATGTTGCGGATGAAAGCGCTAACACAAGGATACGCAAGCGCTTTACTGAAAGTAAAATAATTGTTTTATTCATGTAGAACAGCTATTATAGCGAAGCGCTTGTCCGGGCCGATGGCTCTCGCGCGAGCCACGTGTAAGCGCTTTCCACCACATATCGCCGTACACCATACGTTGCGGCCTCCCGGTGCCACAGGCCGTCCCCACTCGTTCTTCCATTTGGCTCTTCTGCTCGCATGACGCCGACAAACGTCCGCCTCAGCACAATGATGTTCCTCCAGTATTTTATCTGGGGGGCATGGTATACCGTCATCGCCGTCTACATGGCAAATCACGGGATGGAGGACATCACCCACTGGCCCTTCTCGGTGAATCCGATCGCTGCTATCATCGCACCGTTTTTTCTGGGCTTTATCGCCGACCGGTACTTTGATTCGGAAAAGGTATACGGTTTGCTCCACATCGCCGGTGGCATACTGATGTTTGTCGTGCCATTTACAAGCTTCAACGCGTGGCTCTTTATCTCGGTACTTTTGCTCTACAATCTGTGCTACATGCCCACGCTGAGCCTGGCCAACAGCGTGGCATTTACGCACATCGGCGACCAGGAGAAGGAGTTTCCTATCATTCGCGTGTTCGGAACGATTGGATGGATTGTGGCGGGGCTGGTTATCAGCTTCATTCTGGTCTACTTCACCGCGGATATACCCGAGCGCACAGCCGCACCTATGTATCTGGCCGGTGGTGCCAGCCTGCTCCTCGGCTTCTTTAGTTTCACATTGCCGAACACCCCGCCGCCAGCGAAGGATGAGCCTGTAAGCTTTCGGTCGATTATTGGAGTGGACGCTCTGCGGGCGCTCGGCGATAAGGCGTTCTTTATTTTTCTCGCTGCATCTGTACTTCTGTGTATTCCACTTGCTGCGTACTACAACTTTCTGCAACTCTTTCTCGAAGCAGCAGACTTCACGCGTATTGCCGGTGTACAGACGATCGGGCAGATGTCTGAGGTTATCTTCATGCTGCTGATGCCGTTTTTCTTCGTACGGCTTGGCGTGAAATGGATGCTGGCGATCGGGATGCTGGCCTGGGTAGCTCGTTACCTGCTCTTCGCAATGGGAGCTCCCGAGCCCGTCACCTGGATGATCATTGGCGGGATTGCCCTTCATGGTGTTGCGTATGATTTCTTCTTCGTCACCGGACAGATCTACGTCGACAAAAAAGCGACGGACAAGACGCGTGGGCAGGCACAGGGTCTTATCGTGCTCGCCACGTACGGCGTAGGCCTGCTGATAGGAGCACAGATCGCCGGATGGCTCTACAATCTCTTCCTTGAGGGACGTGAGGCCCTTCCGCTCGCCGACTGGCTCGGCTTCTGGCTCGTACCGGCGGCCTTCGCGGCCTTGGTTATGATCTTCTTTATCCTGTCGTTCAACGATCAGGTGTTGGATGAAGAGGAGTCGGCAGAGGAGATTAATCCGCTGGCGTAGCGCCCGCGCAGTACCGTATTTCCACTCATGATTTACATGCGTTTATGTCTTCTTCGCCATCAATAAACCAGGGCCCGAATACGTACGACGCCATCGTTGTGGGGTCTGGCATCTCAGGAGGAATTGCTGCCAAGGAACTCACGCAGAAAGGGCTGAAGACGCTCGTCCTGGAGCGGGGCCGCAATGTTGAGCATTCGGTAGACTACATCACGGAGGAGCACCGGCCGTGGGATGAGCCGTTTCGCGGGCAGACGGACCGCCGCAAGATGCAGGAGGAGCAGTACGTTCAGTCACAGGCCGGTCCGGTGAATGAGAGCAATGCGCACTTCTTCATTAATGATCGCGACAATCCGTACACGCTGGGCGAGGATAGCGACTTTCTCTGGATTCGCGGTCATCAGGTCGGCGGGCGGTCTCTTACGTGGGGAAGGCAGTGCTACCGCCTTAGCGATCTTGATTTTGAGGCGAACGCGCGCGAGGGCGTTGAGATTGACTGGCCCATCCGCTACGAAGACATCGCGCCGTGGTACGACTACATGGAGGAGTATGTAGGCATTAGCGGTCAGGCGGAGGGGATCCCTCACCTTCCGGATGGTAAGTTCCTGCCTCCGATGGCGATGAATTGCGTGGAGCAGGATTTCCGGGAAAGCATCGAGCAGAATTTCGACAACCGCACGATGACCATCGGGCGGACGGCGATGCTTACGCAGACACACAACGGACGAGGTGCGTGCCAGTATCGCAACCTTTGTTCGCGAGGGTGCTCCTATGGTGCCTATTATTCCTCACAGGTTGGCGGGCTGCGCGACGCGCGCGAGACGGGCAATATGACGCTTCGGCCCAACAGTATCGTCTACGAGGTTATCTTTGACTCCGACACCGGCCGGGCACGGGGCGTACGTGTGATCGACCGTGAGACCGAAGAGGAATTGGAGTTCCACGCGGATGTCATCTTCCTCTGTGCCTCGGCGCTCGGTTCTACACAGATCCTGCTGAACTCTACTTCCAACGACTTCCCCGATGGCCTGGCCAACTCAAGCGGAGCACTCGGGCATTACGTGATGGACCATCCGTTTAAGGCCGGTGCGTTTGCTGAAATGCCAGGGTATGAGGATCAGTACTATCACGGGCGGCGCGCCAACGGCATCTACATCCCCCGCTTTCGCAACGTGAACGGAGATCAGCAGGACGGCTTCCTGCGTGGATATGGCTACCAGGGTGGCGCCTCGCGTGCGGGCTGGGCACGAGGAATTGGCAATGACAGCTTTGGCGTCGACTTCAAAGAGTCGCTACGAGAGCCCGGGCCGTGGTCCATGTTCTTGCTTGGCTTCGGGGAGATGCTTCCCCGCTACGAGAACTACGTGGAGCTGGACCCGGAGGTCACGGATCGATGGGGGCTGCCGGTGCTGCGCTTCCACACATCTCTCAGCGATAACGAACAGAATATGCGCCAGGATATGGCGGACTCCGCTGCTGAGATGCTGGAGGCGGCAGGAGGACGCAATGTTACTCCATTCGTCGATGACTACGCGGTCGGTGAAGGGATACATGAGATGGGCACAGCCCGGATGGGCGCTGACCCGAATGAATCGGTGCTCAACGAGTACAACCAGGCGCACGACGTGCCGAACCTCTTCGTCACCGATGGGGCATGCATGACCTCGGCCGGCTGCCAGAACCCCTCCATCACCTACATGGCGCTCACCGCACGCGCTGTTGACTACGCTGTCGAGCAGATGAACAACGGCGGCCTTTAACGCAGCAACTTCTTCAATCCCATTGCGAGCGAGAATCTCTTTACGACATGGATAGACGTCAGGCACTTAGCCGCATTGCACTGCTGACCGGTAGTGCGCTCTCATATTCGACGATTGCCGGAGTGCTCGGAGGGTGCGAGGTGCCCGATGCTCCCGACTGGCAGCCCGAAACGCTCACATCCGTTCAGGCCGAGCAACTACGGTTACTCGCCGACACCATCATCCCTGCCACTGATACCCCCGGCGCCGGTGATGTCGGGGTTGAGCGCTTCATCGATCAGATTATTACCTACTGGATGGTGGAAGAGGAGCGGGATCATTTCCTCTCGGGAGTGGGCCGTGCGCAAGAACAGGCACTTGAGCGATTTGGTGATGATATCGAAGGGCTGACCTCCGATCAGCGAGCAGAGCTTATGCAAGAGCTGGTGGAGGCGGCTGAGGCGCAGCCGGCCGACGTCGTGAAAGTAGAGATGGATGCTGCGTGGGCTGCTTATGGTGATCCGGTGGAGGTCGTGGAAGGTACACGGCAGCCGCCCGAACTGGAGGTTACGCTCGACCCCTTCTTCTATCGCCTCAAAGAGCTCACGATGGTAGGCTACTACACCTCCGAGCCAGGTGCGACCGAGGAGCTCCAATACATTCACGTTCCCGGGCGCTACGACGGCTGCGAGCCCCTCGAAGACGTCGGCCGTACGTGGGCCGTGTAGCAGGCCGCCAGAGCATCTCAATAGATCACTCTTTTGCCACCCCGACCACATGAATCGCCGACTCTTTCTGGAACGAACGGCACAGGCGCTCATCGCCACCGGTGGGCTTGGCGTAGTTGCGTGTGGCAGTAACGAAGCCGAACTTCCGGACGACCTTGATAATGTCGAACGCGGACATAATGTACCGTTCGCGATGGGGGTGCAGCTCTACACGCTGCGGACCCTGCTCGAGGAAGATGTAGCGGGCACGCTCGAAGCGCTGGCTGCTATAGGGTTCGAGCAGGTTGAGACGGCAGGCTATCACGGCTATTCGCCTGAGGAATTTCGTTCTGCCCTCAATGCCGCGGGGCTCCGGGCACCGGCGGGGCATAAGCAGCTCCCTCAGCTATCACCCGACGCGCTTCCCGCTACACTGGAAGAGGCGGAGGCTCTCGGGTACGAGTACCTCGTGTGCCCGTGGATCGGGGAAGAGCAGCGGCAAACACTGGATGACTATCGCGAGCTCGCCGACACGTTTAATGACATCGGCTCCCGCTGTGCCGATGCCGGATTGCGGTTCGCATTTCACAACCATGATTTTGAGTTTGAGCCGATCGATGGTGAGGTGCCCTTTGATATCCTGGTCGAGCGCACCGAGCCCCGGCTCGTCGATTTCGAGATGGACCTCTACTGGGTGGTAGCAGCCGGCGCCGATCCTGTCGAGTATCTCGAACGCTACCCGGGTCGCTTTCCCCTCTTCCATGTGAAAGATTACGACCCGGACGGAGACCCCGCCATGGTAGATGTCGGCGACGGGATCATCCCTTTTGAGGAAATTTTTGCTGTTGCTGAAGAGACCGGGGGCATCTCGCACGCTTTTGTGGAGCACGATAACCCTTCGGATCCGCTTGAAAGCGTGACCAGAAGCTTCCAGCACCTCACCTCGCTTTACGAATAAGACTGCAAATCTATGTCGCTCGACAGAAAGCTTCGCTACGGAATGGTCGGTGGTGGACCGGGTGCATTTATCGGAGAAGTGCACCGGAAAGCTATCGGGTTGGACGGGATGGCCGAGCTTACGGCCGGCTGCTTCTCGAACGATCCCGAGGAATCCCGCCTGCAGGGAGAAGCGCTATTTCTTGATCCGGCACGGGTCTACGATTCCTTCGAGGAGATGGCGTCCACCGAATCCGAGTTGCCACCAGAACAGCGCATCGACTTCGTGGTGATCGTGACGCCCAATTTCCTTCACTATCCCATGGCCCGCACGTTTCTGGAGGCGGGCTTTCATGTGGTGTGCGAGAAGCCCATGACAACGACCGTGGAGGAGGCGGAGGAGCTCTGCAGATTGGTAAAGGAGAAGGACCGGGTGTTTCTGCTGATGCACAATTACTCCGGCTACCCCATGGTGAAACAGGCCCGGCACCTCGTGGCGAGCGGCGCGCTGGGCGAGGTTCAGAAGATTATAGCCGAGTACTCGCAGGGCTGGCTCGCGACCAAGGTGGAGGAGGAAGGCTCGCAGCAGGCGGAATGGCGGACGGATCCTGAGCGCGCGGGTGTGTCGTCGGCTATCGGGGATATTGGCACCCATGCCGAGCACCTGGCGCGGCACGTTACCGGATTGAAGATCGAGGAGCTGTGCGCCGAGCTCACCACGTTTGTGCCAGGCCGCCGCCTCGAAGATGACGCAAACATTCTCCTTCGATACGAGGGTGGAGCGCGGGGCGTACTTATCGCCTCTCAGATGTCGGTTGGCGAAGAGAATAACCTTCGCCTTCGCGTGTACGGCACGAAAGCGTCGCTGGAGTGGGAGCAGCAGGAGCCCAACACCCTCATAGTCCGGCCGATGAGCGGCCCACAGCAGATTTACCGGGCCGGGCAAGAATATCTGGATTCGTCGGCCTCCCGGTACGAGCGGATCCCCGCAGGCCATCCCGAAGGATTCCTCGAAGCCTTCGCGAACCTGTATGGCAACGCCATGCGGACCATCGCTGCGCGTGTAGTCGGAGAGCAGCCCGATCCGGCCGACCTTGACTTCCCCACCGTTTATGACGGAGCCCGCGGGGTGCACTTCATTCACACGGCTGTCCGGAGTGGAAAGGATAGCTCCTGGGTGGACGCCTCCTATACCCCGCCTCAATAAGCTCACTCACCAAGACCAGAACTGGTTATGAAGGACTCCCTCTCCCGCCGCTCCTTCGTTGGGCGCATGGCACTCGCAGGAGTCGGCGCCACCATCGTCCCTCGCCACGTGCTGGGTGGCCCCGGCTATCAGGCGCCCAGCGATACGCTCAACATTGCCGGAGTAGGCGTCGGCGGTGTCGGCGGACACAAGATCCGCGCGATGGATAGCGAGAATATCGTAGCGCTCTGCGACATCGATCTACACCACGCCGCAGAGGTGTTCGAACGGTATCCGGATGCCGAGGTGTATCAGGACTTCCGGAGGATGCTTGATGAGCAGGGCGATGAGATTGACGGTGTAATGATCGCCACGCCCGACCACACGCACGCGGTAATTGCGTACGAATGCATGCGTCGAGGTAAGCACGTCTACATCGAAAAGCCACTCACGTGGTCTATTGAAGAAGCCCGCATACTTGCCGATCAGGCGCGGGATACGGGTGTGGTGGCCGCTATGGGCAATCAGGGGCACTCTGGTGACGATGCGCGGCTGGTAAACGAATACATTCAGGACGGTGCCATCGGGACCGTGCGGGAGGTTCACGCATGGACCGATCGCCCGATCTGGCCGCAGGGAATTGAGAAACCGGATGTACTCCGGAGAAAACCCCGTCACATCGACTGGGACCTCTTCCTTGGGCCGGCGCCGGAGATTCCCTATGACCCCGCCTATCATCCGTTTGGGTGGAGGGGCTGGTTCCATTTCGGCACCGGAGCACTCGGTGATATGGGAGCTCATTTGGTAGATCATCCGTGCTGGGCGCTTGATCTCGGCTATCCAGACACCGTCGAAACGCGGGCTTCTGCGTTCAACGGGGTGTCATGGCCTGTGGCGTCCATGACATACTTCACCTTTCCTGAGAAGGATGGACGCGCCCCTGTACGCTTGGTATGGTATGATGGCGGGCTGCAGCCGCCCAAACCCGAAGAGCTGGGCGATGATGAAACGCTGGATCCCATGGGTGGCGTCATTTACATCGGGGATGAAGGGAAACTGATGCACGAGACCTATGGCGAGAATCCGCGCCTCCTACCTGACGAACTGATGGAGGACTACGGCACGCCACCCGAGCGATATCCGCGCATCCAGGATGAAAGCCACGAAATGAACTGGGTACGAGCGATTAAAGGGGAGGAGGAGCTATCACAGGATTTCGGGTATGCTGCTCAGCTCACCGAAACGATGCTGCTCGGTGTCGTGTCGCTGCGCGCGGGCAACCGCCGCATCCACTGGGATGGCGACCGCCGCCGCGTAACCAACCTTCCGGAAGCAAACGAGTATCTTGCAAGGCAGGATGTGCGCGACGGATGGCATCTGTAACGCGCTTCGTAAAGCTTACAAGAGACCTACACTTCCACCATGGCACGACCCGTCACGCTATTTACCGGACAGTGGGCTGACATGCCCATCGAGGAGCTCGCCGCCAAAGCCTCCATGTGGGGCTATGATGGGCTGGAACTCGCCTGCTGGGGAGATCACTTCAACGTGCAGCGAGCGCTGAATGAGCCCGACTACTGTCAGAACCGCCATGATCTACTTGAAGATCACGGGCTAAAGGTATTTGCGATCAGTAATCATCTGGTGGGGCAGGCGGTCTGTGATAACATTGATGCGCGGCATGAAGACATCCTCCCGGACCACGTCTGGGGAGATGGTGACCCCGACGGTGTGAAAGCGAGAGCGGCACAGGAGATGAAGGATACCGCACGCGCCGCCGCCAGGCTGGGCGTGAGCGTTGTAAACGGTTTTACGGGCAGCTCCATCTGGCATTTGCTCTACGCGTTTCCGCCGCTAAAGCCCGGGATGATTGATGCAGGGTTCGAGGACCTGGCTAACCGGTGGAATCCGATACTTGATGTATTTGATGAGGTGGGGGTTCAGTTTGCACTTGAGGTGCATCCGACCGAGATAGCCTTCGATATTGCCTCTGCTGAGCGTGCGCTCGAGGTCCTCGATCATCGCGAAGCCTTTGGTTTTAATTACGACCCCAGCCATTTCGGGTATCAGGGCGTGGATTACATCGAGTTCATCCATCGCTTTGGGGATCGTATCTACCACGCCCACATGAAAGACGTTTGGTGGTCAGAGAAACCGCGTGCAGCCGGTGTTTTTGGCGGGCACACCAGCTTTGGCAATCGGGAGCGTTTCTGGGATTTCCGCTCCATCGGTAGGGGCTGCATTGATTTCGAAGAAGTGATTCGGGCGCTGAACCGCGTTCAGTATGCCGGTCCGCTGTCCATCGAGTGGGAAGATAGCGGTATGGATCGGGAGCACGGTGCTGAGGAGGCGTGCGAAGCAGTCAAGTCGTTTGACTTCCCGCCGACCGACTTCGCCTTTGATGCGGTTTTTGACAAGGACAAGCAGGCGTAATACCTGAAGGTTAAGCCGCCTCCGCGTTGCCGCATCTCGCTATCCCGCCTCAATCGCGAATCGGGCGCAACCCCTGTTTACCCGAAGCGCCGACCGTCTGGATGAGCACTACGCCGTTCATGCCGGCGACTCCATAAAGCGTGGTGTCCGCAGGGTCTTTCAGCACACGAATGGATTCCACGTCGCGCGGATTGATACCGCGCAGTCCACCGTGGTGACTCCGTACCGGCATGCCGTCGACAACGTAGAGTGGGCTGTTATCCCCGTATATGCTACCTGGTCCACGGATCGTCACGCGGATCCCACCCCCGGCAAGCTCTTCCACACGAACGCCGGCGACGCGACCAATCAGTAACTCTTCTACGTGGCGTGATCGCGACTGCGCCTCCCGCAGATTCTCGCCCTCAATAATACCACGCTGTTTGGCTTCCACCTCCTGCTCACTCACACCGCCGGAGCTCCCGCAGGCAGACAGGCTGAAAAAGAGTAGTACTGCAACGACACAAACTGCGAGTACATTGCGCATTGGTTCAACGATTATGTGAAATGGCCTGACGGACGCGCTCGTAAATCGAGTGCGTGTATTTTCCGTCCACCTGAGGCGGACGGTCCCTCACACAAAACACCGCGCAGCGTAAACCAACGCCGGACGCACGCGATTACAGAGTGCGGATGAGCCGTCTTACGCTCTCATTTCACTCGTCGTCTCGTTCGTCCTCTTCTTCCTCGTCTTGATTACCTGGCGGAGAATCGAGTTTTGTTTTTATGATGACCACCCCGTTCGCGCCACGCATGCCGTACATGGAGGTATCCACGGGGTCTTTCAACACACGGATAGATTTTATGTCGCGCGGATTGAGACCGATTAGTGCGCGGCCGGGCGCGGCTTCCACTGGCATGCCGTCAATCACGTAGAGCGGTTCATTGCTACCGTGCACACTGGTAGGCCCGCGTATGATTACCCGGATCCCCCGCGCGGTCTCCTGAACCCGGACTCCCGAGACCTGCCCGACAAGCAGATCCTCCACGCGAGTCGCTCGGCGCCGGTCAACGTCATCTCCGCTCACTTCAGACAAGTCGCGCTCAGCACGCTCTTCGTCATTCACGGTACTGGACGAGCCGCACGCCGTCACAAAACCAAGCAGTAGTAGCGAAACCACTACAGGCATCAGATATCGAAATCCGAACTTGCTCCCCTTACACTGCCTCATCTTGACCTCAAAACCACATGAGTAACCACTGCTACTGACGCCTCAACCACACGCTGGCAGTCAAGAATGCCAATCTGTTTGTATAGACGGGATGAAGTGCGATTTGTTCTAAGCGAGAAGAAATTATCGCCTTGCGAAGGCGAGCGTGTAGACATGAACCTCGTCTGCGCCGGCATCGTGAAGAGACGCTGCGGCAGCAGATGCTGTGGATCCCGTTGTGAGGACGTCATCTATTAGCCAGACACCGAGCCCGCGTACAGTTAGCGGCTGCTTCACTGCAAAAGCTCCTCGCACGTTATCCTGGCGCTCATTACGGCTCAGGTTCGTCTGGGAGCGCGTGGGGCGAATTCGCAGCAGCACGTCCGATCGGACAGGGAGCCCGGTTTCCTGGCTCAGTCCTTCGGCGAGTAAGGCGCTCTGATTGTAGCCGCGTTCAAGCTGCCGGGTGTGGTGCAGGGGAATGGGAAGGATGAGGTCGCATGTTGGGTCGCCGGCTACGAGGGCCTGCCCCATCAGGCGCCCGAGCGCCCGGCCGTGGGAGGGGCGGTTGGCATACTTTAGCGCATGCTGCAGTTGCTGAACAATACCGCCGGCATCGAACGACCAGAGAGCCCGGGCAGTGGAGACGGCCTGTTTCGCCTTCTCCAGCCGATGAATGTGTGCGGTTACCTCGTGGGGAAGCGGGCGATCGAGCAGGCGCACGCAGGCTGCACAGAGAGGCTCGTCCGCCGACGGCATGGACGCGCCACATCCGAGGCACCGGGGCGGATACAGGAGATCCAGAAGCGCCAGCGAGGTATCGCGTGCCCAGCTAAGCGAAGGTCGGATAGGCATGGCATCTGACAGCTATTTTGGGTAATATCGTCACCGCCGGCTATATTCGCAATCAAACCGATGGCACAAGCCGCAGGGCGGTCCGTCTGACGTCCTGTTCGCTGCGTTACTAATCCGAGCTGATCAACCGTGAAAATACTCGCACTTGAACCCTGGTATGGAGGGTCTCATCGCGTCTTTCTTGACTCCCTTGTATCATACAGCCGGCACGATATCCGGCCGATCACGTTACCCGGGCGTTTTTGGCGATGGCGAATGGAGGGAGGTGCGGTTTCTCTCGCACAGAAATCGATGCAGGCCTGGGAGGAGGGTTTCCAGCCGGATGTCATCTTTGCGTCCGATATGGTAAACTTGCCGGCGTTTCTGTCGCTTACCCGCCCGATGCTAAGCGACACGCCGACGATCATGTACTTCCATGAGAACCAGTTAACCTATCCCATCCCGGAAGGAGAGACGCGCGATCGGGCCTACGGGATGATTAACTACCTTTCCGGATTAGCTGCGGATCGGCTGCTCTTTAACTCGCGCTTCCACTACAACGAGTTCATGGAGGCGCTGCCGTCGCTGCTCCGCGACTTTCCAGATCACACCAACATCCATACTGTGCAGGAGCTGAAGGAGCGCAGCGAGGTGCTGTACCTGGGTCTCGATCTGGAAGCACACGATCAGTACCGTGATGCGGCTACGCCACGATCGGCCGGGCAGCCTTACACAATCCTCTGGAATCAGCGCTGGGAGTACGACAAAAACCCGGGAGCCTTCTTTGAGGTGATGAACCGGTTGGATGACGCGGGCTATGATTTCAGGCTGATTCTCGCCGGCAAGCATTTCCGGGAGCAACCCGAGGCGTTCAAGAAGGCCTTCGAACGATACGCCGAGCGGATTCTGCATTACGGGTATGCGGATTCCTTTGATGAGTATAGCCGGCTGCTGCATCGCGCCGACCTCGTCGTCTCCACGTCAATCCATGAGTTCTTCGGTATTGCCATGATGGAGGCGATTTACTGCGGGTGTCATCCACTCCTACCGCGCCGGTTGAGTTACCCGGAGCTGATCCCGGAGTCTCTTCACAAGCCGCTCCTTCATGCCCCCATCATGTACGACACCCAGGATGACCTCTTCAGCAACCTGGCTTCCATCCTGAGTGGCGAGCAGCGTCCGCTACCGAAGTCGACCCTGCAGGGCATCGTAGAGCCGTATGGCTGGGCCACGCACGTAGACGCTTATGACGACCTGTTCGAGGAGATGGCTGCCCTCGACAGCCCGCGGCCCGTGCCGTCGGCTCCGCTCGGGGCGGCGTGAGGTGAAGAATGGGCGCCATAGGAGGGGGAAGCGCGCCAGATCCCGAACGTCAGTTACAGGTGCTCATTCCAGGACAGCCTGTAAAGTCTGCGATTTTCGGACGGAGTGGGTCGCGCTACGACGTTCGTTAAGCACAATGGCGTTGCCCGGCCTGAACAGGTATGATGCGAGTCTCTGGAACACGACAGTGCGAATAGCTGAACCGGTA
>SLED01000388.1 GCA_007124945.1 Salinibacteraceae bacterium
CGCGGATGCCCGTTGCAATCGCTTCGGGGAATTCACCTCCGCGGAAAAGCTGCCGAATGGCGCGGCCGGTATCGGCCAGCGACTGCTCGCCATCATGCCACCGGGCAAGCTCCTCCTGGATCGGAGCCTCCAGATCGTTGGCTTCAAGGAAAGCCCAGTACGCGTCGGACGTCGTGGCAAAGCCATCAGGTACGCGCACGCCCTGCTCCTGCAGGTTCTTAATCATCTCGCCGAGGGACGCATTTTTTCCCCCAACCAGGCCTACATCTTTGTTCGTGAGCGTTCGAAGTGAGCGGATATAGTTCTGCGCTTGGGCAGTTGATCTGGTACTCATGGCACTGTGGGTTTTCGTGGCGGAATTCGTGGGATCGCCGGGGGCCGTGTACCGCACCGCGGGGTTGTGAGGAGCGAACAGGGTCGCTGTACGGCCTCGAACATCTATTGCGGGTTTGAAGGCTCCTCCTGAGCTACTTCTCTCGCGTAAGCGGTAAAAAGATATCGTTCAGCAGTCTCTGCTGATGTAGGGGACTACCCCTGATCGGCGTAGGGAATAGTTCTGCAGGAGAAGCTGCCACGTCTCCTGGCACGGATGGACGGTCCGAAAAACCCGAGCGCCCCCCGACTCAGTTTTGAGTACTTTTGACTACCGGTACAGTAGCGTTTGGATTACCCAAACGCGATCCTTTCGAGATACCTTAAGTGCCGAATAGCATGTACCCTTTAGTAACCGGTTCAACCATTCTGCTCGACCGGCGATCGCATTGTCAACAACCTGACCCCAATTTGAGCCATGACTTCCACTGGACTGCAGGGCTTTGATCGAAGTATTCAGAAGACCAACATCTGGCTGAACGAGATTTCCGAAGGAATGGAGGATCAGCGTCGCGAGATGGCCTATCATGCGCTGCGGGGCGTGCTTTTTGCGCTACGCGATCGACTTCCGCCGTATGAGGTGTTTAACCTTTCGGCGCAAGTCCCGCTCATCGTGCGGGGTATTCTTTTCGAGGGATACAACCTGAACGACAAGCCGGAAAAGTACGACCGGGAGGAGTTTCTGACCCGTGTCCGCAAGGAACTGCAAAACATGGGTGGAGCGAATGCAGAGCGAGCGACACGTGCGGTTTTCCGCGTGCTGGCGATCAAGCTTGATCCCGGTGAGGTCAGTGACATCCAGCGCGCGCTGCCGAAAGCACTCAACGAATTCTGGCCGGAAGAGGTACCGAAATAGCATCGAGCTTTGGAGCTCCGTGTAAATCTACGCACCGGGCGTTGCTCGGCGATGCGTGTGAGCAGCCGGGCCTCTTTGACTTGTGCTCCTCCGCTGGTGTACGGTGCATCAAAATCCCCACCAGAAGGCGATACCTGCCGAGGTGGCGATGGCCAGCACGAGCTGAAGCGGAGCACCCACGCGAAAGAAGTCTGAGAAGCGGTAGCCGCCCTGGTTGAACACCATCAGGTTGGTCTGATAACCCACCGGCGTCAACAGTGCGCAGCTCGATGCAAAGATGACGAGCAGAACAAACGCAAACGGATTGGAGCCGGTCTGCAGGGCGACGTCAATCGCTACCGGAATCATCAAGACCACACTGCCGAGGTTGGTGATGAACTCGGTGATGATGGTCGTTAGCAGGTAGAACAGTGCCGCAAACACCACGATCGGAAGGACGCCCGCGAGCGGAACGATCTGTGCCGCGAGGAAGGTAGCGCCACCGGTTTGTTCGAGGGCGATACCGAGTGGAATAATTCCTGCGAGAAGAAAAATAACATGCCAGTCAACGGCCCCGTAAACCTCGTTCGGCTTCAGGCATCCACTTAAAACCATTCCTACTACCCCGGCGAGAGCGGCTATCATGATAGGGAGGGCACCGAGCGCTGCCAGGATCACTACTGCCGCTACAATTCCAACTGCGATCGGGCCTTTGGAAGCGCGAAAGTCGGGTGGGATAATTTCCTGGGTCACAACGAAGTTGCGATTGTTGCTGAGCCCCTCAAGAGCCTCTTCGGTCGTTTCAATTAGAAGCGTGTCACCACCACGAAGACGAATGTCCGAAAGGGCCCGGTTGAGCAACCGTCCGCCCCGGCGAATAGCCAACACGGTGCTGGCATATCGCTGCCGGAACCGGGCGGTAGCGAGGGAGGCGCCCGCCAGCGGAGATTCCGGAAGAACAACGACTTCAGCCAGCATCAGGGGCGCCTCGTCTTCGACCTCGCTGGCGTCTTCGGGCTGGTTGCTTGTGGCAAAATCAACGCCCCCGCGTTCAATCACGTCCATCAACGTATCGCGGTCAGTGCGAACGCGAAGCACATCGCCCTCATAGATCCTGCGATTCGTAAGTGGGCCCGAGATGGCACGGCCCCTGCGGACGATTTGTACAACCAGCACTTCCCCATCCAGCTCACCGAAGGCCTCCCGCACCGTCTTTTCCGCAAGTGAGGAGTCGGGGACTACCTCCAGTTCCGACAGATACTCAGCCAGCTCGAACCGCTGAATCGGTGTGCGTCCAGGCGGTATGCGTTCGGGAATCAGGTACCGGCCTGCCGTCAGGAGATAGACGCTGCCAACGGCCAGCACAAGTAGACCGAGCAGGGTGAATTCAAACATACCTATCGGACCGCGGTCAAGCAGCTGGTCGGTCAGGTCGCTGGCCACAAGACTCGGTGAGGTGCCGATCACGGTGAGCATGCCTCCCAGCATAGCTGCATAGGAGAGAGGGATGAGCAGCTTTGAGACCGACGTGCCCGTGCGCTCAGCCAGATCGGTAGCCACCGGGATTAGCATGGCAACGACAGGCGTGTTGTTGACAAAACCCGCGGTGCTGCCCGCCATTCCTATTGTGGCCGCAACCTGTTTGCCTTCACTATCGCCGGTGAAATCAGCTATCTTCCGTCCCAGCGCCCGGAGCAGACCTGTGCGCCGCACACCCTCGCTGAGGATGAACATAGCCAGAATCGTGATCGTGGCCGAATTGGCAAAACCGGACACGCCCTGCGCCGGCGTCACCTGCGTCCACGGTTCCAGCACAACGAGCAGGACCAACACGCCAATAGCGGTGATGTCTACCGGGATGATCTCGGTGACAAAAAGAAAGAGGGCCAGGGCGATGATGAGAAATACAGCGATCATGTGAAAGCGTCAGGTAGGTGCTGACCGTACATTTGTGCAGACACATTCCCGCGTCTGTGATAGATCCTGAGGTGCCGCCGTCATTTCTCCAGGTCAACTACTCCGTCACGTGCACCTCAATGCGCTGCACCATGTTGTTGCCGTAGCCCTTCGCGTTCCAGACCTGCTCCATCGGCTGGCGGTTGCCCGCAGCGTCGGTTGCGCGAGAGAGCAGGCGATGCGTGCCAGAGGCGGACGGAAGCCACTCGTATCGCCAGGGCGCGGCTGCGTACTCTGATGCGGGGGTGCCCAGGTCGGCGTCGGTCCAGGACGTTCCTCCATCGGTGCTGACCTCA
>SLED01000001.1 GCA_007124945.1 Salinibacteraceae bacterium
AACGACCGAAAAAAACCAAAAAGTCTGGCCCTGGGCAGTGGCTGCCGGTGTAACGGCTGGAGCTGCCGCCCTTGGCAAAACAGCCCGGTGGGCCAGACAACAGACGCTCCCGGCAGGCCCTCTTTCTCCCCCGGCTCTGGATGCCGAAGTAGAGACGCTGGAGATGATGGAAGGTAGCGACCGCTTCTACTTCCGTGAGGGTACGGGGCGCCCGCTCGTCTTCATCCATAGCTTTAACGCGGCCGCGTCCAGCTTTGAAATGAAGCCTCTCTTTGAAAGCGCGGCTGATCTTACCAGGCGTCCGCTTTTCGCACTCGACTGGCTCGGCTTCGGCCTCTCGGACCGCCCCGATATCCGCTACCGGCCCGAGCTTTTCCAGCGGCAGCTCCGCCGATTCATGAATGAGCACGTGCCCGGGGCAGCCGACGTCATCGCTCTATCGCTCGGAGGTGAATATGCAGCGACCCTGGCGCTCACCGCGCCTTTCCACTTCAATCGCCTGGTCCTGCTCTCTCCCACCTCGCTCGGTGCGAAACCGAACTCCTCTTCGCTGCGGTATTTCCTGGTGCACGGTACCGCGGCAACCGGTGGCTTTGAGCTCTTCTTCTACCGCCTTGCCCAACGCGATCGAATCCGATCGTTTTACGAGCGACAGGTCTTTCTTACACCCGACGACGTCCCAGACGAGCTTGTAGACTACGCCCACCTGACGGCTAACGTGAAGGGAGCACACCGTGCGCCCCGGTACTTCGTTGCTGGGGATCTTTTTCTGGATGAGGTGGCTCGCAACGCCTACGCAAAGGTCACCGTCCCAACGCTCATGGTCATTCCCGAAAAACCGGAATCCACGGTGCAGCGATTCGAGCGCGTGAAACACACGCAAGCCCGCAACCAACAGTACCTCCATGCGAAGCGTCTCCGCTCCGGCCTGATGCCCCAGTGGGATGCGCTTGATCGTCTGCAGCCTCTCCTCACCGACTTCCTCTCGAAATGACATGGCTGTTCTTGCCAATCTCAACAATCTGCGCAACGACACGCCAGGCTGCGCGCACGTCACGCACTTCAATAATGCCGGTGCTGCCCTGATGCCCCAGCCGGTGGTCGACGCGGTGTCAGATCATCTGACGCTGGAAGCAAACCGTGGCGGCTACGAAGCCGCGGCTGCCGCTGCTGATGAATTGGAGGACACCTACGATGCTGTCGCCGAACTCCTGAACTGCCACCGCGACGAGGTTGCCGTCACCGAAAACGCGACGCGGGCCTGGGACATGGCCTTCTACGGACTTCCACTTCAGGAGGGCGACACGATCCTGACCTCCGAAGCTTCTTACGCAAGCAACTACCTCGCCTTTCTGCAGAGAGCCCGCGGCACCGGCGCGTCGGTGAAAGTGGTGCCCCGCGATGAAACGGGCGCTATCGACACCGATGCGCTCAAGCGTCTGATCGACCAGAACACGGCACTGATCGCGTTGACGCACGTGCCGACGAACAACGGCCTGGTCAATCCGGCGGCCGAGGTAGGCGCCATTGCTAAGGACGCGGGCGTTCCGTTTCTGTTGGATGCCTGCCAGTCTGCCGGGCAGCTTCCGCTGGATGTCGAAGAAATTGGCTGCGATATGCTCTCGGCCACGAGCCGCAAATACCTCCGCGGTCCACGAGGGATGGGCTTTCTCTACGTCCGGAAATCGTTTATGGAGGGATTGGAGCCCCCGATCATCGACCTTCATGCGGCCGAGTGGACGGGCCCGGCCTCCTACGAACTCCGCGACGACGCCCGACGGTTTGAGACATGGGAGAAAAACTTTGCGGCACAGCTCGGGGTGCGCGCTGCCGTCCGGTATGCCCTTCGCCTAGGGATGGACACCATCTGGCAGGAAATCCAAGACCGAGCCCGGCAACTTCGCCTTCGGCTGAGCGCGATCGACGGACTGCACGTAAAAGATACAGGAGCGGTGAGGGGTGGCATCGTCACATTCAACAGCGAAAAGTTAGGCTCGGCGCAGATCAAGGGCCGGCTGGCGACGCGCGACATCAACGTTTCGGTCTCCCCTCCCTCCTCCACGCTCCTCGATGCCCGGCGCCGCAATCTCCCGCCACTCGTGCGGTCGTCCGTGCACTACTACAACACGGAAGAAGAAATCGACCTGCTGATCGAGGCACTTGAAGAAATGCATCTGTAGCTATGGCTCTTGTTGATCTCTCGGACGCGACCGCCTGGCAGCCCGTCAACGACGTAGTCATGGGCGGCCGTTCCGAGTCACGTGGCACGTGGTCTGGCGATCACTTCCGGTTCGAAGGAACGGTATCGCTGGAGCATGGCGGCGGCTTCGCCTCCATTCAGCGAGACGTTGGCGCCGACTGGTCGCATTTGTCCGGAGTCCGGATTCATGTACAGGGTGATGGGCAGCGTTACGCTTTCAACCTGTACAACGAAGCACGCCCGCGGCGCATCGCCTACCGCAAACTCTTTACCGCCGGTCCGTCGTGGACTCCGGTGGATATTCGGTTTGAGGACCTTAAAGCTCGCTTCCGCGGCCGTTCGGTGCCGGACGCCCCTCCATTCGATCCCGCCCGTATCCATAGCCTCTCTTTTTTGATCGGTGAGAAGCAAGCCGGGCCCTTCCACCTCCTCGTTCGCTCGGTGCAGCCACTGCCTGAATGACCGTCGCTGTACATGCCGCCCGCGTGTGTGTACATTACCCGCACCGCGATCGCCCACAAATAATCGACGCCCGTGCCCGCCTCCGACGCCGACAAGCGCAGTCTGTATTCCTGGTTGCTGTTCGACTTCGCGAACCAGCCGTTTACCACGCTCGTCGTCACGTTTGTCTATGCCACCTTCTTCACCCAGTTCATCGCAGCCGATGAGGTGACCGGCACCACGCAATGGTCGTGGGGTGTCGCTATCACCGCGATTATTGTCGCGATCGTCTCTCCATATCTGGGCGCGCTGGCCGACCGTGGAGGCTACCGTAAGCGTTTTCTG
This sequence comes from Salinibacteraceae bacterium, assembly GCA_007124945.1. Lineage (GTDB taxonomy): Bacteria > Bacteroidota > Rhodothermia > Rhodothermales > Salinibacteraceae > Tc-Br11-B2g6-7. The sequence continues at coordinate 2,987 of SLED01000001.1, forward strand.
GTCCTCACGGTTGTGGCATGCATTCTCGGCTCCATCCTCCTCTACTTCCCGACCGAGGGCCAGGTGGTCTTTGCCCTTACGGCCTTTGTTATCGCCAATGTAGCCTTCGAGCTCTCGTACGTATTCTACAACGCCTATCTGCCTGAAATTGCGCCCCCGGACAAAATCGGGCGCATCTCGGGATACGGCTGGGCGGTGGGGTACGCCGGTGGGCTCGCCAGTCTGGTGGTAGCGCTTTTCGTCTTTGTCTTTCCAGAACCCCCGCTGTTTGGTCTTTCTGCAGAAGGCGGTGAAAACATCCGCGCGACGAATTTTATGGTGGCTATCTGGTATGCCATCTTCGCGATACCCCTCTTCCTGTTCGTGAAGGAACGCGAGAAAACGGTCCTCCCCAGCGTAGGCGGGCTCATCCGCTCGACAAACGAGCAGCTCAAGACCACCTTCCTCGAAATTCGCCAGTACAAAC
>SLED01000286.1 GCA_007124945.1 Salinibacteraceae bacterium
AAACTCGATGCTCAGTTCAGGATTGGTGCCGTCTTTGTTCGTCTCGCGCTCGGCTTTCACTTCAAAGGTAAGCCGCTCTGGGATGGATAGATCGAGGGTTTGGCCGCCGGCTTCGAGATGTAACTCGCCGGAGGTATCAAGTCGATCAGCTACCTCGCGCAGGTAGGCTGCAATTTCTGAGCGCGTGTGCTTTTGCTCGGTCTTAAACAAGATCTCTTCGGGCATGAGCTTTGTCGATTGGTTCGTTTTGAAAAGGGTAGCTATTACCACTCACAGGGCCGATAGGTGCCAGTAGTACGTTTGGAAGCCGTTTCGCGTCGAGGTTATGGATTGTTGAACATATGTGTCTCTTCGTTTGCGGCCCTCCCGGAATACTGGCTTCGCCCGAATGCGCCCGGTCAAGCTAACACCGTCGATGCTCTCGTTTCTGTGGGAGGACTGTGCACGGTGTTTCTGGATCGAGTGCCGCCGCGGACTCCGGCAACCTTGGATGCCGTTCCCTTCTGTATTCGCGAAATACCACGAGGTGCTGGAGCAATACTTCGACGGCCGCTGCCCGTCAACCATCCATCCGAGCCTGCCGCAAGGAACGTGCGTACATGATGAGGCATGGGTAACCTCCCGCACCAGCTACGTGGCAGATCAGCAAGTGCCCTACATTGTCAAGGGCCGCGTCGATCACCTCATGCGCTTTGATGACGGGGCGTGGGGCATCATTGATTACAAGACCACCGATCAGTCAGATGCTAACGTGCGGAAGTACGGCAGGCAACTGCATGCGTACGTCTGGGCGCTTGAGAACCCGGCGTCTGAGAGCCTCAGCTGCGGCCCGATCGAGAGGATGGGACTTTTGTGCCTGAACCCGCACGAGCTTATCAGCTATTCCACATGCACGCGCGCTACGGTGGAGCTAACGCCCACCTGGGTTGAGATTGAGCGGGATGATGAGGCGTTTGCGTCCTTTATTGATGAGGTGCTGACGCTGCTCTCGCAGGAGGACCCGCCGCCGGCCAGCGATTCGTGTACGGTCTGCAACTACACCCGCAACCGCATCCGGCTGGAGCGAAATATGCAGCGGGCGCGTACGTAGCCTGTCCGTCATCGAGTCATCAGCCGCGAAAGCCTCATGCTTTGCTCAGCGTCCAACAGTCAACTGGTCGTCATCGATATTCAGGAGCGTCTCGCACCTGCCATTGATCAGCAGGAGCAAGTCATAGCGGCCGCGGGCTGGTTGATGGACGTGGCAGCGGAGCTTGGAATTCCTGTTCATCTCACCGAGCAGTACCCTAAAGGACTTGGTCCCACAGTCTCGCCCCTGCGCAGTCGGGTGGATGAAGTGCGGATCCATGAGAAAATGCATTTCTCATGGTGGCGGGAAGGCGGGGTAGCCGATGTGCTCACCCGTAATCAGGTGATTCTTGCGGGTACCGAAGCGCACGTCTGCGTCTTGCAGACGGCACTCGACCTGGCGGATGCCGGCTACGAGGTGTTTGTGGTGGATGAGGCGGTCGGCTCGCGGCGGCCGTCGGATAAGCAGCGCGGCCTTGAACGGATGCGGCAGGCGGGCCTCACCATCGTCACGCGCGAGATGGTCGCGTTTGAGTGGCTGGAGAAGGCAGGCACCGACGCCTTCCGCACCATCCAGCCGATGCTGCGGAAGGGTATCGAGGTGCCGGCCTAACTAAATCAACAGGCGAAAAAGCGCGGGATCATTCAGCTGCCGGATGTGGCAGCCCACCATATCCTGGCATCATCAGCGCGCGGTCAGCCGGGTTCATGTTGATGTAGTGGAGCGTCTGCAGTAGCGGCTGAAGGGGTTCCACGGTGGTTTTAAATGCCTGCATCATCGCCGTGCGCTCGCTGCTGCTCGGTCCGCGATCCATCAGTTGTTCGATCAACGTCTTCTTCGGCGGGTATTGCTTGATGTTGATGCTGGCATCGTCTTCGAGCTCCAGAATCATCCGCACCCGGTCGATGGCGGTGAGAAAGCCACCAACGTCATCGATGAGACCAATCTCCAGCGCATCCCGTCCGGACCAGATGCGGCCGCGCGCCACCTCGTGGATCTCTTCCTGCGTCATGCCGCGCCCCTCGGCAGCCTTGGCCGTGAAGTCGTCGTAGACGTGGTCGAGCCAGCTGTTCAGCCGCTCTTCCGTGTGCTCGTTGTACGCCTCAAGGCTCGACCACATGGTGGCGCTTTCGCTGCTGGCGATCTCGCGCCAGTTGATGCCCAGCTCGTTCCAGAACTCCTCCGTCAGGAATTTGCCGTACACCACGCCGATGGAGCCCGTGATGGTGGAGGGCTGCGCGATGATATGCTCGGCGCCCATCGCCACGAAGTAGCCACCCGAGCCGGCCACGTTGCCCATGGTGGCGATCACCGGGATGCCCGCCTCTTGCGCCCGCCGCACCTCGCGCCAGATGGCATCGGAGGCGACGTAGGAGCCGCCCGGACTATCGATGCGGAAGATTATCGCCTCCACTTCGTCTTCGACCGCGGCTCTGAAGGCGGCCGTCACCGTTTCGCTACCCATGGAGGTGCCGAAGAGCACCTCGGCCCCGCTTTTGCCGCGCATAACGGCCCCCGCGCCGTGGATCAGCGCGACGTCCGGGCCGCTATCGAACGCACTACCTGCGCGCTCCCGGTACTGCCCGATAAACAGCAGTTCGGCATCGTCGCCAAGCTGGGAGCGCATGTGAGCGAACACTTCATCGCGGTATTTGAGGTCATCTACGAGTCCGACCTCCAGCACTTCCCGAGCGAAGAACGGCCCTCGCTCCAGAAGCTCTTCAACCTCCGCGACGTCCATGCCCCGGCTATCGGCGATCGCCTGTACGAGCTCGGCCTTCATCGACTCCATCACCCGGCTATCGGCCTCCCGATGCGGTTCGGTGTAGTCCTCTTCAGTGAAGAGGTACTTGGCCGTTTTGTATTCATAACGATGCTCATACTGCGGTTCAACGCCCCATTCTTGCAGTATATTCTGCAGGAAGAACGCCTGCGTGGTTAGCCCGGCGAGTCCGAGATCACCGGAGGGCTGCATGAACACCTCGTCGAAGGCTGTGGCGAGGTAGTAGCTTGTGTGCCCGGCCTGCACTTCGCCAAACGTTTCGCTGAAGAGCACGGCCGGTTTCCCGCTCTCGCGAAAGTGCATTACCGCATCGCGCAGCTCCTCCGCCTGCCCAAAGCCGAGCGTCTGGTTGCCTACGCGCACGAACAGGCCGGTCACGTTATCGTCGGAGGCCGCCTTCGTGATCGCATCCACCGTTTCAAACATGGTCAGCTCGCTACCCATCATAGCCTGTGCGATTGGATCGTCCGGCACGTACTCGGCGATCTGGCGCTCCAGGTCTACTTCCAGGATGGTGTTGGAGGGCACCCCCTCGGGCCGGAACCAGAAGATGGCCACGATAATGCCCAGTACGAGGAGCGCTACCGTGAT
>SLED01000333.1 GCA_007124945.1 Salinibacteraceae bacterium
GTGCTGAAGCCCACATGCCGTTTGGCGGTGTAAAGTCGACCGGCAACGGCCACCGGGAAGGCGGCTGGGAAGTCTTCGATTTCTATACGGAAACGAAAACGGTCTATATAGACTACTCGGGATCGCTCCAGAAAGCGCAGATCGATAACCCGATAGAAGAATAAGCCGGGCAGCGCATTGAGTCGTTCCCTGCCCGATGCTCATCGAAGGTAGCCTTAAGTGGCCATGTAGGGCGTTCCCCCACAAACTGACCGGGGAGCGCCCTGCCATTTTTCTGCCCCGCTCCCCGTCGTTTCTTCAGTGGCGCTCACGTTATCATGGAGTCGGTGAACATCCAACGTTACACGTCTCCATGCCATGGCCGACCGCATAGTCCCATTCCCGCCCGGGGTGGACCGAGCTCTTATCGACAAATATTCCGGGTCGCTACCGCGGTACACGAGCTATCCAACGGTACCCCACTTTCTGTCGACCTTCGATGAGAAACAGTACTTTGCAGCCCACCGCCGGTCCATGGTTGCGCGCTCGCCTCTGGGGCTGTACCTGCATCTTCCGTTTTGCCGCTCGCTCTGCACCTATTGCGCGTGCAATCGGAAGATTACGCAATCGCGGGATACCATTCGGCGCTACCTCGACTATCTGAAACGCGAGATTGGGCTAATCTCGCCGCAGATTGGTCGCCCTGTTGGCCGCATTCACTGGGGAGGTGGAACGCCTACCTACCTCACGGAAACGGAGGCGCGCGAACTTCTGGATACGCTGCGCTGCCATTTTGATGTACTGCCGGATGCCAGCCTTAACATTGAAGGAGATCCGCGCGAGCTTCCCAAGTCCTATCTGCATGCGCTGGCCGACATGGGATTTCGGAGACTAAGCCTTGGCGTACAGGAGTTTGATCAAACCGTGCAGGAGACGATCGGGCGAATTCAGCCTCCGGAATTGGTCGAACGTGTAGTATCGGACGCGCGCACGGTAGGCTTTGAGCGTATCAACTTCGATCTGATTTACGGATTACCCTACCAGAGCGAAGACACCACCGAGCAAACGCTGGAGCACCTTCGACAGATGCAACCGGATAGCCTTTCCGTATTCGGTTATGCGCACGTTCCCTGGATGATGAAGAATCAGCGGCTGATTCCAGAGGATGCCCTGCCATCGCCTGCGGAGCGCGTGGCGCTCTTCCTGCAGCTGGCCCGCGGGCTGGAGGATGCAGGATATCAGCCGATAGGGCTTGACCACTTTGCAGCACCCGGGCACCCCCTTCTCAAAGGGCTGAAGGAGGGCCGATTACATCGTAACTTCCAGGGATATACGCTTAATCCCGATATGGAAGTACTGGCGTTCGGTGTTTCAGCTATCAGCCAGTTTCGGGATGCGTATGCGCAGAACGTAAAGAACTTCCGGAGCTATTACGAGGCGATTGACGAAGGCCACCTGCCAATACATAGGGGGATCAACCTGACGGCGGAGGACCAGCGCAGGCGATTTATCATCAACCGGCTCATGTGCGATCTGGATGTGCAGAAGGATACGGTGGAGCCTGCTCCCCCGCGGCCATTTGACCTCCACTTTAAGCTCGCGCTCGAACGTCTTGAGCCACTGGCACGAGATGGGCTCATTGGTTTGATGAAGGACAGAATAACCGTGTCGCCTTCGGGCCGCCTGTTCATCCGCCATATTGCGTCTGCATTCGACGCCTACCTGCAACGAGGGACGCCTACCAGCGAGGAGCCTGCCCGCCAGCATGCCTCATCTTTGTAGCGGCGCAGCGTTACCCGGCAAGATGCACGGCGTGCTCGATTATTGCGCCGAAGTCTGAAGCCTTCAGGCTTGCACCCCCGATGAGGCCTCCGTCTACGTCGTCCTGCGACAGCAGCTCCTCCGCGTTATGTGGCTTCATGCTACCCCCGTACAGGATACAGATATCGGCAGCCAGCTCATCGGTAAAGCGGTCCTTCAACCACTTTCGCGCAAAGGCGTGCATGGACTGCGCCTGCTCCGGGGTGGCAGTCTCCCCGGTTCCGATGGCCCACACTGGTTCGTACGCCACTACGATATCGGACCCCGAGGCGAGCTCTGCCCCCTCGAGCGCTTTCTCGAGCTGTTCTGCAACAACTTTTTGCTGGGTGCCTCCTCGTCGTTGATCGAGGGTCTCTCCCACACATAGCACCGGTACAAGATCATTGTCCAGCGCCTGACGAACACGTGCATGCACATCCTCGTCTGTCTCGCCGAAAAGGGCGCGACGCTCCGAGTGCCCCACAATCACGTGAGAACAGCCCACTGATCGCAGCATCTGCGCAGACACCTCACCCGTAAACGCTCCCTCATCTTCTGGATGCAAAGTCTGCCCACCGACCTTCACGTTTGAGCCCTGTAGAATTTGATAGACGCCATCGAGCAGCACGAAAGGAGGACAAACAAGCACCTCAACACCCTCTGCATCCGCGGCCGATTCGCGCACCCCGGCAGCGAGTGCTCGCGCAGAGGGCAGGTCGGTGTTCATCTTCCAGTTTCCAGCGATAAGCATGAGGTTGGGCGGTTAAGTGGTCGGGAAGAACGGCGCACGGGCTGTTACCGGTCCAGCATCATCGCCTCATAGGCGTACATAGGCGGGATGTTGAGCAGTTCATATTCTTTTGTCACATGGTCGAAGTGCTCGCGGAGCGGCTTCTCCATGTGGTTGTAGTTCTGATAGACGAGGAACCGCCCGTCCGGACCGAGCACGCGCCGCGTTTCCCTGATAAGCTCGGTCCGTACTTCATCCGAGAGAAAAGAGAACGGGATACCCGAGAGCACGTAGTCGGCCACGTCTTCGCCGGCATCCTTAAGAATATCAGCCACATTCTCGGCGCTATCCTGATATAGCAGCACCCGGGGATCCTCTGCCATCTCTTCGAGAATCTCCACGAAGCCCTCATTCTTTTCGATCAAGATCAACTTGGAGCCGGGCTTGAGGTGCTGAAGGAGGTACTCGCTGAAAACTCCCGTACCCGGGCCATATTCAACGATCACTCGCGGCTCAGAGTAATCGATTTTCTTACACACACGTTTGACGAGGAAAGACGAAGACGGCGTTATGGAAGCGACATCCTTGTCTCTAATGAAGTTTTTGATATAGTCAATCGTGCTCATCTACGTGACGTTGTGGGATGATCGGGTACGCGAAATAACAGAACGCAGCGCCAGGTGCTATTCGCCAGGCGACTCCATGCTCTCCTCCGGAGTGATCGACTCAAGCCCCAACTGACGGGTGACTTCCTCCTGTACAGCCAGCATAGCGCCCTCGTAGAAGACGTCAATGATGGTGCCGTCCGGGGCGATAAGATAGCGGGTCGGCAGCGACGTAATGTTGTATGCTTCTGCAATTTCAGAATCAAATCCTTCAGGCGCAA
>SLED01000210.1 GCA_007124945.1 Salinibacteraceae bacterium
TGGGTGCTGATGCTGTCCTTCTCACGCTATCTGCCAAGAGCAACGAGCCGGTGAGCATAGCGGCCGACATGAGCCGAAAGCGGGGCCGAATCGTGCTGGTTGGGGTTACAGGCCTGGAGCTCCGGCGGGAAGACTTCTACCAGAAGGAGCTCTCCTTCCAGGTCTCGTGCAGCTACGGCCCCGGACGGTACGATCCTCAACACGAGGAAGGGGCCGTGGACTATCCCCTCCCCTTCGTGCGCTGGACGGAGGCCCGGAACTTCAGCGCGGTCCTGCAGCTCATGGAGGAGGGCCGGGTGGACCCACTGCCGCTCGTGAGTCACCGCATCCCCTTCGAGGACGCGACGCGAGCCTACGACATCATCACGGGAGACGAGCCCGGCCTGGGAATCGTGCTCGAGTATCCGGAGAAGGTGCCCGAAGAGGTGGAGCGAGGTCGAAGCGTTCAGCTGTCTTCGGACGGCTCGCAGCCGAAGATCACGGCGGCCTCGAAAGGTGTCGTCGGGGTGATCGGCGCGGGCAACTTCGCCTCGCGGGTCCTGATTCCGGCGCTGAAGGAAGCGGGCGCGACCCTCCATACCGTGGTCTCGTCCCGGGGCACGTCCGGCGCCATCGCAGCCAGGAAGCATGGCTTTCTCCGGGCCAGTACGGATCCCGATACGGTATTCAGTGATCCGGAGATCGACACTGTGGTGATCGCGACCCGCCACGACACGCATGCAGAGTATGTGCTAAAGGCCCTCGAGGCAGGAAAGCACGTGTTCGTGGAGAAGCCGCTGGCTCTGAGAATCGAGGACGTGGACCGGATCGAGGAGGCGCTGGAGGGATCGGACCGGATCCTCTGCGTGGGGTTCAACCGACGGTTCGCCCCCCTGGCAGTGGAGGCCCGGGCGGCTCTCGCGGGTCGGGTCGGGCCGCTAGTCGTGAACATCACAGTGAACGCCGGATCGCTTCCGGATGATCACTGGACCAAGGATCCCGAGGTGGGGGGAGGACGGCTCGTAGGGGAAGGGTGTCACTTTCTCGACCTCGCCCGGTTCCTGGTTGGAGAGCCAATTCAGGACCTGCGGGTGACCTCGGCAGCCGATGCCCATGGAGACTCCATCGAGGATATCAGCCTGATTCATGTGGCCTTCGAGGACGGGTCAATCGCCACTATCCAGTACTTGGCGAACGGCCCCGCTGGGTTTCCCAAGGAGCGGGTGGAGCTGTTCTGGGATGGGAAGGCCATCCGGATCGGCAACTGGCGGCGGATGAAGGGGTGGGGGGTGACCGTGCCCGGCGGGGGGCTCCTTGCACGGCAGGAGAAGGGGCACGAGGACCTCCTGGGAGCGTTCATTCAGGCTGTGCGCACCGGAGGGCATGGTCCCCTGGACTCGGGGCCGCTGATTGAGGTGAGTCGATGGTCGGCGAAGCTGGCCGTCGTTCAGGGAGGCGAGACGCGGTGAGGCGGACGGTTCGGATGATCCTGGACCTCCTGACGCCTCGCGAGAAGCGTCGGGGGCTTCTCGTGCTGGCCATGGTGCTCCTCATGGCCCTGATCGAGACCGCAGGGGTGGCGTCGGTGATGCCATTTCTGGCGGTGTTGGCGAACCCCGAGGTGGTGGAGACCAATCCATACCTCAGCGGGCTTTATGAGGCCTTCGGGTTCCAGAGCACGCAGGCCTTCCTGACCATGCTTGGGGTCGCCTCCTTCATCATCGTAGTGTTCGGGGCGTTATTCCGCCTGGCAACCCATTACGCCCTCCAGCGATGGGCCAACATGCGCAGGCACTCGGTGAGTCACCGGCTCCTGGCTGGATACCTTCGCCAACCCTACGAGTTCTTCCTGAATCGGAACAGCGCCGATCTGTCCAAGTCGATCCTGTCCGAGGTGGAGGAGCTCACCAAGAACGTGTTCCAGCCTGGGATCCAGCTAATCGCCTACACGACCTCGGCGCTTGTACTGGCCGCGTTGCTGCTACTCGTAGATCCGTGGATAGCCCTGGCCGTGGCTGGCGTCGTGGGTGGAGCATACCTGTTGATATACCTCGGGGTCCGGGGCATTCTTGGCCGCATTGGTCGGGATCGGGCCGATGCAAACCGGGACCGTTTCACGGCGGCAAGCGAGGTGCTCGGGGGAATCAAGGATATCAAGGTGCTGGGGCGAGAGGAGGCCTATCTCGCTCGCTTTCGAGGTCCATCTGCTCGGTTCTCAAAGCATCAGGCCACCAATGCGGTGCTCTCGATTGCGCCCAAATATCTGATCGAGGCGGTTGGGTTTGGAGGCATCTTGGCCCTCGCCGTAATCCTCACGGCCACCCAGCCGGATCTGTCCGCAGCGTTGCCCATCCTCGGATTGTATGCGTTCGCCGGATATCGGCTGCTCCCTGCAGCACAGCAGGTGTTCGCGGCAATGTCCAAGCTTCGGTTTGGGTGGGGCGCTGTCGAAGTGGTGCATAAGGACTTATTGCTAACTGTTCCCGCTCGGACTGCCACCGGTTCGACGACACCCGCCCCGGGGAGGGGCTTCGGTCGGGTGCAAGTCACCGACGAAATACGGTTTGAGCGCGTTTCGTACACCTACCCAGGTGCCGAACTTCCGACCCTGAAGGAAATCGACATCGCAATCCCACGGAACAGCTCGCTGGGAATCGTGGGCAGCACCGGTGCCGGGAAGACAACCTTCGTGGATGTGCTTTTGGGGCTACTGACTCCGACAAGCGGCGATGTGCTGGTCGACGGCCGTTCGATCCAGGACCTGGGGGTCCGAAGGTGGCAGAAGGCCATCGGCTACGTTCCGCAGCACATCTTCCTGACGGACGCGACGATTGCGGAGAATATTGCGTTGGGAGTAGCGTCGGGGAAGATCGACCACGAGCAGGTTACCGATGCAGCACGGATTGCGCAGATCGATGCCTTCGTGGAGTCCCTTCCTGACGGATACGCCACCGTCGTGGGTGAACGCGGGGTGCGCCTCTCCGGGGGGCAGCGGCAGCGGATCGGCATCGCACGTGCACTCTATCATGATCCGGACGTGCTAGTGTTCGACGAAGCCACCAGCGCCCTGGACGGCCGGACCGAAGCGGCCGCCATGGAAGCAATTTCTGCGCTCCGGAACGAAAAGTCGGTCATCCTCATCGCCCACCGGATCGGTACCGTGCGAGACTGTGACCGGATCATGGTCATCGAAAAAGGGCGCGAGGTCGCGTCGGGGTCGTATGCCGGTCTCATGAAGGGGAGCCGCGCCTTCCAAAAGCTGGCCGTGTCATGATCGGCACTGGATTGGCCTTTGCACTGAAGAGTCGCCTCAAAAGAAGGGCCAAGGCGCTTCTTGGCCACGCGGGATACGCACTGCGCCCCGTCGCTCCGGCTGACTACCGTGGGCATCACCTCCATCCGCTCGAAGCTGTAA
>SLED01000074.1 GCA_007124945.1 Salinibacteraceae bacterium
CGGCCAGATGATGCAGCCGGTGACGCGCCATCGTTAGCAGCGCCTCGAACAATGGCACGCTCCCGGGTAGCGTGATCACCGGACTGCTCATAAGTTCGCGCACAGGGGCCTCCCGCGACAGCTCACCCGCTACTACCTCGTCCCGTAAATCGCTGTTTGTGAGAATACCCAGGGCTTCCTCGTTTTTCGTCACCACCAGCGAGCCAACCCGCTCCTGCTTCATCCGTCGCGCAGCCTCACGTAGCGACAATTCCGGCCCGCAACGTACCAGGTGGCGCTTTACCAGATCGCCTACTTTGGTGCCAAGCAGCATTTGCGAGGTCGACGCATCTGCAGGCGGACGTACCACATAATCCTGCTGCCGGAGGCTATTCTTAAAGAACGCGGCAAAAGCCTCATCGCTGTTATACGCATCTCGAAAAACTTCTGCGGGTATGAGCGCACAGGTGGTAGGCTCAATAGTCCGGGCTTCATAGGGTACGGCTTCTCCGCGGACAATACTCCAGTGACCAAACACATCCCCTGGTCCGCACATGTCCACGAGGCGTCCCGTGGCTGGATGGCCCAGACGCACCGAACCAGACTCCACCACATAGAGAAATGGCTGTTCGTCAGCGCCCTTTTCCACGATCATTGTAGAAGCCGGGTAGAACTCCACCAGCGCCGCTTCAAGCAGCGTGGACCGTGTCTCGCGCGGCAGCGAACTGAACGGCGGCGTCCGTTCGAAAAGCTGCACGAGCCGATCGGCGATGTTGTCGGTCGATGACATAAGAGCGTCGGAGAAATCAGGCGGCAGGTTGCTTCGTTGCACGATCAGGAGTTTTGAGTGTCACGGCTTGCCATCCCCGTAAGGCATTACAAACGTATAAAGCATCGGCTGTCCGCAGATCCTCCGGGTGAAGCACCTTCTCCCTGACATTAGACTTCGTTTCGAGAACGTGCGATCGGTACACGCCAGGCAGAAGCCCCGAACTAATCGGCGGAGTAAACAACGTCCCGTCGTGCTTAACGAAGACGTTGGTCCGGGCTCCTTCGCATACCTCGCCCCGCGTGTTCAGAAGGATTGGCTCGTCGCAGCCCCTTGCGTTCGCCTGCTCCAGCGCGCGTCTGTAAACTCCACGCCGATTCGTCTTATGATAGCGAAAAACCTCATCCGGATTGATCCGCTCGTTCACGATACACACGGTTCGAAAAGCGTCGCCTGGAAGCGGACGAACCGTGAGATTCAGCGCTCCATCCTCCGCCAGAACAACCCGCATGAGGTGAGGCTCAGTTGACCCTGAGGGCATTTCCTCGTAGATCAGATCACGCAGGTCCTGCTCGCGGAACGGGATGTTGAAGTAGGCCGCACTCTCATTCATCCGGGCGATGTGTCGATCCAGCAAGGCGATCTCCCCATCCTCGCATCGCATCGTCTCAATCAGTTGAAGCGGCTCGTGCGTTTCAACGTCGCCTGCTCCTTTCAGGAATTCGGCTTTGAGCAAGCACTCGTCGTACTCTTCGTCTGCATTCGAATCCCAAACAATGCCGCTGCCGGTCCCCATCGTAGCGCGCCCATCTTTGAGCGAGAGTGTACGAATAGCCACGCTGAAGACGGCCCTGTCTTCTGGCGAAATATACCCGATAGCTCCACAGTACACTCCCCGCGGCTCTTCCTCAAGCGATGCGATGTGCTCCATGGCCCGCAGTTTGGGCGCTCCCGTAACCGATCCACAGGGAAAAAGCGCACGGAAAAGGGCATTGTATGATGACGATCGCTTCAACCGCCCTTCCACGGTTGACGTAAGCTGGGTTACGGAGCGGTATCGCTCGATGGAGAAGAGCTCAGGCACGCGGACCGACCCCGGCTCGCAGCATACTGAGAGATCGTTTCGGAGGAGATCCACTATCATCAGGTTCTCTGCCTGGCTCTTAGCATCCTCTCGAAGCATCCGCGCAAGTTCATCATCCTCTTCTACGGTGCGTCCCCGGCGGATCGTGCCCTTCATCGGTCGTGTCCATACGCGACGCCCTTCTCTTCGGAAAAACAGTTCCGGCGAAAAGCTAAGGATTGTGGAAGTATCAGTCTGAAGGAGTGCTCCGTACGCTACGGGTTGTGCCTGCCGCAGACGGGCGTAGAGCGAGAGCACAGGCCCCTCTACGTCCGCAGTGATCCGGTCAGTGAAATTAATCTGATACACCTCCCCCTCCCGGATCAACTCCTTCACCCGGGCGATTTTCTCGAGATAACGCTCACGTGATATTCCGAACTTCACGTCACGAAGATGCACCTCCTGCTGTGCCCACGAGCGAAGTGTTGCTCCGACGTCACTATCGCTCAGCGCGTGCGGTTCATCGTAAACGCCCATCCAGAGCAGGGGCGAGCCATCTGTCTCCATCTCACGAAAAATCTGCGGCTCCATCGCATAGGCGGCCTCATATGAAATGAAGCCCGCAACGTATCGCCCCCCGGCTACAGCCTGATCTATAGCTGTCAACGCATCTGGCACTTCTGCGAGATGTGCGGCGGAAATCACCTCTGCTGGATTGGCGAAGAGCAGGCTGCCACGATTTTCCTCGCCTGGCTGCGAGGTGTCGAGCAACACGGTTCCAGGCTGAAGCTCAGAAAGATACGCTTCAAGGTCAGTTCCGGACGAAGCAGCAAACGTGTTGGATGGAAGCATGACCGCGCAATCGCCTGACGTACGGGAGTAGCGTCAGTACCGCTGCGCGCTTCCGCTTGATCCTGCTAGTTTACCCCTACCTTCCAGCGATGTGCAATCGCCCGTTCTTCGTCTCCGTGAAGATCCGCGCGAAGGTGCATAAACGAGGTTATCGATTCCGGAACTCGACCCGATTCAAGGTAGGCAACGGGAATTTCTGGAGCTTCCACAGATAGGGAAGAAAGAAACGGCTGATGGAATTTTTTACCGTTCTGCTCGCTGGTTTCTGAGGTGGGCCCAACGACTGTTTCGAACGAGGAGGGGACCGGTCGGCCGCCACGATCCATCGACAGCCAGTAGCCCAGTCCACAGAGGACCGCATGCGCAAATCGCTCAACAGGCGCTGGAATGGGCCATTTGAGCACGTGCTGCGCGTACAGTGCCACGAGCAAGACAGCCGGCATCAACCAGATTCCTACCAGCAGTCCAAGAAATAAATGAAAGGCGCTCATCGGGAATCTCGGGCTTACAAATGGATTTAGTCGCACTGCCTTATCAGTGCGCAAATCCGGTGCCCGATCCCGGTCACCTATCGCATCAGCGATGACATCAGTTGTGCCACATCCGATGCACTACCACATATTGCTCCCCAGTTGACGTACGCAGACAAAGCGTTGCGTCGGTTCGCGCAGCCACCTTGTCTACGTGCTGCCAGATAGCCTGCGGGCA
>SLED01000099.1 GCA_007124945.1 Salinibacteraceae bacterium
GCCCTGCATGGCCTGGTCGACGGATTGGATATCGAGACGCTCCACGTCTCGCCCACGAATAGAGGCGATCGAGCCCGTCAGGTTACGCTTGGGTACTTCACCGTAGCCGGTAACGATAACATCGTCGAGCCCGACCAGGTCGAAATTAAGCTCTACGTCAAGCGTGACGGTTTGGCCTGCCTGTATGGTGACGCGCTCTATGCGTGTCTCGAAGCCCACATACGTAAAGCGAACATCGATCTCTCCGGCAGGCGCCTCAATGCTGTATTCACCGTCGATATTAGTCGAAGTCCCAGCCTGAGTTGACGGTAAAAATACCGTGGCACCCGGCAGTGGGTCACCCGTCTCTGCGTCTGTGACGGTGCCCTGAAGCGTACCCGTCTGCGCAAAGGCCAGACCGGGTACGGTCACGGCGAGGATTAATGTTAGTAGTAGCGATCGAAGCCTCATATAGTACCTCTGATGGATTTCTTCGAAGGGTGCGAAATGATAAATAAACCCCTCTTCACCCGGCTCCCGCGTGCCGACAAAACGAGCCCCGCCTACATGGGCGCGGCGACTCACACAGTAGCTGTAACCCGGGACAGAATACCCGAGCTATTTACTCCGAATGGATGTGGGGTGGGAAACGTAACACAGGCGTAATATGGGTAACCATCTAAACAATCACACGCACGCCACCATTAATTCACTGTTTCTCCATACAGTGCATGTAACGCTTCGCCGCCTCTCCACACGTGCGGCGAACTTTACCTGTTCAACCCCAATCCTCTACGGTTCCACCTTCTTCGAATCGAGAAACAGACAGTGCTCAGGAGTCGATCGATAGCACGTAGATAACTCCGTCCTCATGATTGAGGCCCCACCGGGCACTTGCAGTGTTACCGTCGATAAACTGCATAGAGCTCACCGAGCTGATGGGGATATTTCGCAATTGTGCGACGCCGCCCAATCGCGAGTCGTTAAAATACACCTGAACCTGTGAGGAGCCACGGAAAGAGCCCGAACCGCGTGATCGCAGCCAGCGTGGCCTCAGTGATTCGACAGCCGCATACGCCGTCCGAAATGACGCCGAGCCAAATTCTTCCTGCGTAAGCATTTGCCGATTGCTGTCGCCACTTGAACCTGTACCGGCACTGTAACAGGCAGAAAGAACGAAGAAGGTAACGATCAAGCAGATAGCGGCGCGCATAACGTTCTCAAGTTTAATTGACCCAAAAAAGATTCCAGCTGTACACCGGATCCGTGGTGTCAACAGAAGGGTGCTCCACGGGTGCAGAATCGCTCGCAGCTGCTGACAGGGACTAATATACGACACCGATGTAACACCTGCACGGCCAAAATATAATTCGGCGCCGTCAGCGAGGTGGCGACGATGTGGTGGACGCTTGGCAGACGGAGCGGTGTCAGCACTGGCTCCCCCAACGCAACCTGCCCCCCTCGCGCAACCTACTCACCCAACAGCCACGCCATTTTGCCCGGCGGCGCTTTGAAGCTGCTCCACGAAGTCGAGCTGCTCCCACGGAAACTCCGGGCGACCGAAATGGCCATAAGCGGCCGTCTCCTGGTACGATACGTCTAAGAGCCCCAGCCGCTCGGTGATAGCCCGCGGCCGGAGGTCAAAGGTGGTTTCGACGATCTGAATCAGCTCGCGGTCGGAGAGCTTGCCCGTGCCGAAGGTCTGGACATCAACCGAAACGGGCTTGGCGACGCCGATCGCGTAGGCGAGCTGCACCTCCGCCTCGGTGGCCAGCCCGGCACCGACGATGTTTTTGGCCACATGGCGCGCGGCATATGCTCCGGAACGATCGACCTTGGATGGGTCCTTCCCACTAAACGCGCCCCCACCGTGTGCACCTTTGCCCCCATACGTATCCACAATGATCTTCCGGCCCGTAAGCCCGGTATCGCCGTGCGGCCCACCGATTACGAACCGGCCGGTCGGATTCACATGCAGGATAAGCTCGTCATCAAGTAGCTCCTGCGGAATAGTGCGGGGAATGAGAATCTCCCGGATGTCTTTTTTGATCTGCTCCTGGGTTACATTCTCATCGTGCTGCGTCGAAAGCACAATCGTGTGGACGCGGCGCGGTGTTTTCCGGTCATCCTCATATTCAATCGTCACCTGGCTTTTAGCGTCAGGACGGAGGTACGGCATTTCATCCGACTCCTTTCTGATTTTAGCCAGCTCACGCACCAACTTATGCGCGAAGCTGATGGGCATGGGCATATATTCAGGTGTTTCACTGGTAGCATAGCCGAACATCATTCCCTGATCGCCTGCCCCCTCCTGGGTTGCATCATCGCCTGCCTGGTCCACCCCACGGGCAATGTCCTGGCTTTGCCCGTGGATGCTGCTTAGCACGCCGCACGAATCAGCATCGAATTGCAGTCTCGGATCCGTATACCCAATATCGCGGATCACCTCGCGGGCAATTTCCTGCATATCGACAAAGGCATTGGTGCGGATCTCCCCCGAGAGCACAACAAGACCGGTCGTGACCAGCGTCTCCACCGCAACCCGGCTCTGCTTGTCCTGACGCAAAAGCGCATCGAGAATTGCATCTGAAATTTGATCGGCGACTTTGTCTGGATGCCCTTCAGATACTGATTCCGACGTAAAAAGGTAGGCCATGGGAACAACGGCAAAACTGGTTAAACACCTGACGTTTGGGTAAAGAGGACGTGCAACGCCCCCTCCCTTGCATGGTTCGGTCCAAGAACGTGTGCAACAGGAACGAAAGGCGGTGCAACGTCTATACCACGGGCTATTAACAGCGCCTGTGGAGGCATTGCTTCTGCACTGCGTCTGTTGTAGCTTCTGCAGACGAGATGTGGGCCACTTGAATATTCTGTGGCGCGCATGTACGTCGGAACAGCCGGGTCACGGACCCCTATACACGTTCGTTTTCACTATTTTTCGCGCTTAATACAGAACGGAGGCCGTACGCACATGGCAACTGATCTTAAGAAGAAAGTTCACGCTATTATTGTAGACAAGCTCGGCGTTGACGAGTCGGACATCTCGGCAGAGGCGTCTTTCACCAATGACCTGGGCGCAGACTCGCTCGACACCGTGGAGCTTATCATGGAGTTTGAGAAAGAGTTTGACCTGACCATCCCCGACGAAGATGCCGAGAAAATTGCTACCGTCGGTGATGCCGTTTCGTATCTTGAGGAAAAGGCTGCCGCATAAGGAATTGGCTCGCTCTGCGGGCCTTTTTCGATGGTAGCCGTGCCGGCTGGCTATGGTATAGCGGGCCGGCCCCTCCATTTGCAGTCAGCCCCCACACGGGCTCTGGCAGGTGTGTGCCGTTTCAATCCTCCAGTGCCATCCAAGGCATTAGGGGCGTCA
>SLED01000158.1 GCA_007124945.1 Salinibacteraceae bacterium
CCAACGTCCACCTGAAGCGGCAGGCGAGCCGTGTCAACATGTGCTGTCAGCTTAGCTCGCACCCCGTCGTACTCCGCCTGATCACGAATCAAGCGAATGGCGACGCTCTCTGCATCGAAAAGCACGCCATCGTTAACTACATCGACTTTGCATATATCCCTGAACACCTCGGCGAGCACCTCAATCCGTGGCGTGCCAAGCCCAGGAGATCCAAGTCGCGCGTCATCCGGTGCGATTCGCCGTGCCAGACTACAAAGGCGTAGGCTCCCTTCAAAACGAACTGCTCTCGTCTTGCCGACTGGCTGATGCGATACAGAAATCGCTCAAGCGCATAGCGCGTGAGAAGCACCTGATAATCTTCTCCGCGCTCACGTGCACGGTTCAGGAGGCGCTGCCGGACAGAGGCTGCCACGTTGGATACACTCATGCTACTGCCTCCATGTACGGGCGAATGACCGTTTGCACCCGGCAGATGCCGGCAAAGCGCCAGAGCTCGTCCATGGATCCTCCCTGCTGGTAAAAATCACGCAGCGCCTCGATGGCTACATGGAGCCCCAGCTTGCTCCTGAATTTAAAGCAGTCGGCTACGGTCTTGGCCGGAGTATATACTTTCACGGGGACTTTCTCGATGGTGTGCTCCTCAACGCCTGCCTCTCGCGCCACGCCGGACATTCGCACGACCTCTATTGAGAGGTGCTCGACCTTCGGGGTTCGATCATCCTGATCTATAGCAATCCAGATCTGGTGGGGGTTCTGTGTCGTTAGCTCGTGAAAGCGAAGGGCAGACAGCAGACAAATCACACCGTGCGGGACGCGCTTGGCCACTACGGCAAGTGAATGCTGAGCCGTAATCTTGTGATCGATGTGCTGATACAGACCGCGCCCAAGACGGACAAGTTCGCCGCGCTCTTCGAGGCGGTAGACGTATTTGTGCGGTATGTTGTAGGCATCAAGGTCGCGAAGGCGAAGAATACCTCTTTCGTGAGCCAGTCTCGATAGTCTGTCTACCTTTGTCTCCGACATGAACCTGTACAACGCCTGTCAAATGGTGCTGATAGATAAACCTGCTTATCTACGTTATTTGACACCCCCTCTCTATACAGGTTCCTGGGCTGCGGTGTAAAGCCTGCTCAGAAAACGCAGGGAAAAGGACTCAGAACCTAACACTACTCAATTGATCAGGACCTGACAAACGCAACTCAACACACTCAGCGGTCTTCGCCCAGGAACCAGCCCAATCGCGAACACAACCAAAACAGTACCGGGAGCGGGACTCGAACCCGCACGGAGGGTTACCCTCCAACGGATTTTAAGTCCGTTGCGTCTACCAATTCCGCCATCCCGGCAGTACGGAGGGAGCGATAAACTATCGACTACTGCCCGCGTTAGCAAGGGCCTTGCCGAAGAAGCACGCTTTTCTCAAAGACTGCCTAAACGCCCACGGCGAGGATCGTTTCCGCCTTATGCTACCTTCGCAATACGCATGACTGACCGTTCCCCGTTACCGCTTGAAGCGCTACAACAACACGCCCAGCAGGCCGCCTTGCGTTCTCACGTGCCGTACTCCGGGCGTGAGGAAGGAGCCGTCCTGTTACTTTCGGACGGTACGTGGGTCCCTGGTGTACGCGTGGAGAGCGCAACGTTTTCCCTGTTGATTCCGGCGTTGCTCGGGGCGCTTACGATTGCCACCGCCTCCGGCCGGCGCGACGTCGTCGCCGCGGTACAAACCCGGACGATGCGTGAGGACGAGGCCCTGATCATCCATCAGGGACTGCCCGTGTCCTTCCGACGGGCTGCGGAGGGTCTTGCGCTGGTCACGACGAGCGAGCTCCCCGCTGTCGGCAACCAGCTGGACCCGCGCCTCGACGACGCCCTGACTGAAATGGAGGAAGCAGGCATCACGCTTGCCCGGCGCATCGCAAAGCGAGCCCACGTGCCGGACTCCGATTTTCCCGTCGGATGCGTGCTGCAGACCACCAGCGGCGACCTCCTCCCCGGTGTGAACGTAGAGCATCCTGACTGGTCGCGCATTCTCTGTGCGGAGCGCACTGCCATCAGCATGGCCATCACGTACGGGCTGATTCCGGAGCGGCTCTATCTCACGTGCCTTAAAGACGAGACGGGGAGCCCCTGTGGCGCCTGTCGACAGATTCTGGTTGAGCATGCGCCGACCCTGCCCATCCATATGGACCGCGGAGCCGCCCCTGCCGAACACACAATAGCCTCGGATTTGCTTCCCGGCGCCTTCCGCGGAGATGCGCTCACCGCCCCCTCCGCATAACCTATGCTCCTCTACGTACTCGCGCTGATAGCCGGACTGGCAGCCCTCTATTACGGTGCGGAGTGGCTTGTCAACGGTTCGGTAGATATCGCGCTGCGCTACGGCATACGGCGGGCGGTTATCGGCATCACCATCGTGGCGCTCGGCACCTCCATGCCAGAGTTTGTAATCACGCTCATCGCGGTGGTGGAAAACGCTCACGACCTGGGCGTGGGTAACATTGTTGGCTCCAACATCAGTAACATCGGTTTCATTCTCGGCCTGGCAGCGCTCCTTGCTCCCATCCGCCTCACACCCACACTTCTCCGGCGGGAGTATCTGCTAATGATGATCGTTTTGATCGGGTTTTACTGGTTGATCCTGGATGGACAGCTTGGCCGGGTCGATGGCATCGTGCTCGTATTAGCACTGGTTGGCTTTCTCTATTTCCTCTTCAAACGCAGACGCCCGGCGTCTGAGGTAGCGCGGCCCGCGGAGGGCTCCGGATCGCCCTCCAACACGCCCAACCGCAGCACCGAACATCGCAATACGATGCTTCGCAACCTCTCCCTCACGCTCGGTGGCATGGTGGCCCTCGCTGCAGGCGCGCAGGCCGTTGTCTACGGCGGCACTGGCATCGCTGAGGCCCTGGGCGTCGATGCGCTCATTATCGGGCTCTCTGTCGTTGCCATCGGTAGTAGCCTGCCCGAGCTCGCCGCTTCGCTTGTCTCCATAGCCCGCGACGAGATGGACGTATCGGTGGGCAACATCGTTGGCAGCAACCTGCTGAACATCGCGTTTGTGATGGGCATCGTCGCCATCATCCAACCTACTCCCGTGTCGGACGCGGTCGTACACCTCCATGCCCCGATTATGCTCGGCATCTGTGCGATATTGCCGCTGCTGGCTATCCGTGGTGGCTACGTGAAACGCTGGGGCGGCGCGTTCCTTCTCCTTGCATACAGCTCTTACCTGACGATGCTTGCACTCCCCTACCTCCTCTGATGCGTTCCTGGAGGATCCATTGCCCGGTGCGGCGCGTGCACGATACGCACTAACTTTTCATCGCACCTCACGCGTGAGGCCATGTCGTTCTCGCTCGGGTATTCCCCCATCCTCTTGCTGCTGAGCCTGCTGATAGCAGGAGGACTCACGTTCTGGATGTATCAAACTGCTGCACACACCGTTACGGGCTGGCAACGCCGAGGAATGATGGGGCTGCGGTTTTTTGCGCTTGCCATCCTCCTGTTTTTGCTGATGGAGCCCATCTGGCAACGCATCACAGAACATTCCCAGCCGCCCGTGCTGGCTGTACTGCTCGATAACAGCCTTAGCTTGAGCGATCAATCCGCGGACGATGAGGATGACCCGCGACACTTCCCGGATCAGGTCCGATCGGTTGTTGATGCCCTCCCAGCCATCGATGGCGAGTTTCGGTTCTTTTCCTTCGGGTCGGAGGTCAATTCACTTGGATCCGATGCGTCCTCGGCGTCCGGTGCCCTGTCCTTTGATGAGGAACGTACCGACATATCAGCCGGGCTCCAGGGCGTACGCGACCGGCTTTCAACCGACAACCTGCAGGGCGTGCTGGTTGTCTCTGACGGTCTCTACAACACTGGACGCAACCCCCTGAACGTCGCCGAGCGCTATCCTCACGCTATCCATACGGTTGTCGTAGGCGATACAACGGAGCAACGCGACGTACTCGTTCAGCGGGCTTCTACCAACGAGATCGCTTACGTGGACGTAGAGCAGCCAGTTGAGGCAACCATTCGTGCTACTGGAGCTCGTGCCGAGACAGTGACGGTTTCGCTACGTGACGGTGACGCAATCCTCGACGAAGAAAGCATCACGCTGCCTGAAGGCAACGGCGAACGCACGGTCAGCCTTTCATTTACGCCGAGCGAAGAGGGTCTGAAGCAGCTTGACGTTGTGGTTTCCGGTATTGAAGCGCAGATCACCGATCGAAACAATCGTCGCTCCGTCGGCACCCAGGTGCTGGAGCGTCGCCGCCAGGTTCTACTGGTAAGCGGCGGCCCTACGCCCACCATGGGCGCCGTGCGGCGCGTGCTGGAGGCCGATGAAGACGTGGAGGTGCAAACCTTCACGCAGCGCACGGCCACGTCGTTTTACGAAGGCGATCTGCCCGAAACCCTCGACGAGAAGAGCCTGGTGATACTGCTCGGTTTTCCCTCTTCGGCCACCTCCCCTGAACTCGTGGATCGGCTACAGCAAGCCGTCGAGGATGGGCTACCCCTGCTCTACATCCACTCCAGACATGGCGCGCTCGACCAGGTGGCGACGACCCTGGGCGACTGGCTTCCGGTGTCGCTTGATACGGCCAGTGGCTCACAAGAAGCACGCGTTGAAGTCACTGCTGCCGGTCGTGGCCACTCCGTACTTGAAGGCCTCTCCGATGAAATTGCGGCGATGGATCGGTTGCCGCCACTACGCGCTGCAGGTGGAACCTGGGAAGAAACTCCAGATGCCCGTACGCTACTGGAACTCGCCGGCGAGAACCAGCCGCTGCTGACCGTCCGCTCCCGGGCGGGTCATCGCTCTGCTACATGGCTCGGGTCTAATCTGTGGGACTGGTTCACGCTGCCGGAAGAGTTGGCCGAACTGGACGCACTCGCGCCCACCCTCACCTCAAACCTGGTGGAGTGGCTTGCCACCGACGAGGATGACCGCCTCGTGCGGGTTTCGCCCACCGAGCTCGAATTCACGGGCTCGGAGTCGGTGACGTTCGAGGGTGAGGTGTACAACGAAAGCCTGAACCCCGTCAGCGATGCGACGGTACGCCTCGAAATAGAGGACCAGGCCGGAGACACCTTTCCCTACACCATGGAAGCACTTGGTAACGGGCAGTACAGGCTCGATGCCGGGACGCTTCCCGAAGGCCGCTACTCCTACCGCGCCACCGCCACGCGCGATGAAACGGAGTTCGGCACCGACGCGGGCAACTTTCAGGTGGAGCAGTCCGTGCTGGAATTTCTGCAAACCCGCGCTGATGCACCGTTCATGCGCCAGCTTGCAAACCGATCAGGCGGCACATTCTTTATTCCGGAAGATGTTGAACGCCTCGCCGACATTCTGGATGAGGATTCTGGCTTTTCAGCTAAAGAACAAACCCTTCGCACCGAAACTCCGCTTTGGCATCTGCCCTGGCTGATGCTTCTCGCGGTCCTTCTTCTGGCTGCCGAGTGGGCGTGGCGGAAGCGGGCAGGACTCGTTTAAGCAGCAAGACTCTGAACAACACCGACTACCCGACTCCTTCGTAACCGGAAGATTATGATTGGTCCCAACTCGTATTCAGCATGTCCGTAGAACGCCGACGGTACAGACAACCATATTCTTAATTCCTCCTCTATGGATCCCGATGTAGCTACACGACCGATGCCGGTCAGTCAACTTGGAGAGATCACGTCTCTCAGCACCCTGCCGGACGAGTTTACGCCCTTTCTCAGAAGTATTCGGCGCCACCTGCATCGAAATCCGGAGGTGGGGTTTCAGGAGACGGAAACGTCGGCGTTTATTCGGGAAACGCTGGAGTCGAATGGGCTGAAGGTGCATGGCCCCATTGCTGAAACCGGGCTCTACGTTGATATTCAGGGAAAAGACACAGGGCGTACGGTTGGATATCGGGCCGACATTGACGCGCTCCCGCAGCAAGATATGAAGCGCGTGCCGTACGCGTCTATTAATGATGGTGTTGCTCATCTTTGCGGACATGATGCACACACCACGATTGCCATCGGAACCGCACTGCTGCTCGACTCTCTGCGTGATGAAATAGAGGGCACGGTCCGCGTATTCTTTCAGCCAAACGAGGAGGGCATGCCCAGCGGTGCTCCCCGCATGATTGACGACGGGGTGCTGGAAGGCGTAGAGGCCGTCTACGCGGTGCACGTGGACCCCACGATAGAACTGGGCCGCTACGGATTGATCGAAGGTGCAGCAACCGCCTCGGCTGATCGGTTCACCATCACCATCACCGCCCCCAGCAGCGGGCACTCCGCGCGCCCGCACGAATCCGTTGATACGCTCTGGGTGAGCACGCTGATGCTGAACACGCTGTATCAGTTGATCGGCCGCACCAGCGATCCGCGCCTTGCCGCGGTAATCACACCCACTTGGATCAGCGGTGGTGAAGCCTACAATGTGATTCCGCAGCAGGTAAAGATTGGCGGGACCCTACGCTGTCAGAGCCTGGCTGACCGTGAGCGCTTGATTCGCAAGATCAAGCAGATCGTATCGCAAACGGTAGGCGTGCACGGTGCAGCAGCCGAGATTAAAGTGGACACCGGCTCCCCACCGGTCTTAAATGACGAGCGGCTCATCGACTATGTAAGAGCTACCGTCAAGGAGTTGCACGGCGCAAGCGCGATCTACGACATTGATTTGCCCAGCATGGGGGCTGAGGACTTCGCGCACTACCTCTCACATGTGCCGGGTGCACTCGTCCGCGTGGGCACCGCTTCGGGACCCGAAACACGCTATCCCCTTCACGACTGCAACTTCGACATCGACGAGCGGGCGCTGGCCCCAGCCTCACAGCTTTTGACCGGTGTTCTTATGCGCCATCTGGAGCACCCACCTGTCCACTCGTAGCGTAATATCAACGCGCGACTTGCGGATATCCCGAATAAGCGAGTACTTGACTCGCAACCAACCATCCGGGATTCTGCCATGCGCATCTGTGTAGCAGTCCTCCTTTTCTTCCTTCTGTGCCCCGACGCCTCCGGACAGGTGTCGTGGAGCGATGACTTTTCCGACGGTGACCTTACGCAGGATCCCGAATGGATGGGTACGGTCGACCGCTGGACCATCGATGTGCTTGAGGACATCCCTGCACTTCGCACCAACGGGGTGGCAGAAGCGGACACGGTTTTTCTCGCAACGGAGTCACCGATTAGCTTTGGCGAATGGCAGTTTCGCTTCGCCCATGTGGATGTTAACCTGAGCATCTTTAATGGAGCACGCATCTTCCTCATCGCTGATACGCCCACGCTCGATGGGCCGGTGTTGGGGTACTATCTTCAATTTGGAACCAACAACAGTAACGAGGTGCGCCTATACCGTATTGATGGCGATCCCGCTACGCAGCGGGTGGAGCTCGGTCGGAGCGATCCCATACTCGACGGGTTCGACAATACGCTTGATGTTGTCGTAAGTCGCTCCCAGGATAACCAATGGCAGGTGTTTGCCAATGGCGCTTTGCTGTTTGAGGCAGAAGACGATACGTATGCGTTCGGCCAGTACTTTGGCGTCTGGGCGAAGCACACGGCCTCGGCCCCCACGAATCTATACTTCGCTGACTTCGCGGTGAGTGGCGCTACCGGCCCTGTAGATGATCAGCCATTCGAGATCACCGGCGTGGACCAGATCGAGCCAGCGGCGCTGGAAGTTGCTACTACCGTTCCGGTTGATATCGCATCCCTGAGCCCCGCCGATATTTCACTCGATTCGGGCGCCCAGGCCTCCTCTATCGCCGCCAGCACCGAGTTAAATCAGTTCCAGGTGAGTTTCCCGGGACCCGTGGATGCGTCTTCCTTGATGGTGGCGTCACTTCGAGATTTCGCCGGGCGTGAACTGGTGGACACGGTGACTCCTATCGCCCGCTGGCCGGCGCCGGGCGATCTGAAGATCAACGAAATCATGTACAACCCGCGGGTCGATCGCTTCGACCCGACACCGGATCAGCCATCTTACGTGGAGCTCGTTAACACCAGCGACGAGACGCTCACACTCCGGCATCTTCGGTGGGCTGGGCGTATCGATGCAGCTGGCGAAGCAGACACCCTGCACGTGGGCCGCCCCTTTACCTCGGTTCGGCCCGATGGCTTCGTGGTGGTTGCTGCCGAGCCAGACGGGGACGAGGTGCTCTACGAAACCCGTCTGTACCAGGCTTTTCCGTCCTTTCCCTGGGCTGCCCCCGATGTGACACTGCTGCCCCTCCACCGCGCCACCCTCGGACTCCGAAATGCGGGCGACCGTATTGCGCTCTATGGTGCGGGTCCGGAACGCCTCGACGAAGTGGAGTACGGCCCTGAATGGCATCACCCTGGCGTCTCGGTAACGGCGGGGCGTGCGCTGGAGCGGCTCAGCATCCATCGCCCGTCCAACGAGCCGCAGAACTGGACCACATCCGTAGATGAGGCGGGCGGCACACCCGGCCTGCCCAACAGCGTTCGCACCCGCCCTCCCACCGAGCTCCCCGATGAAGCGCTTGCGGTCCACCCCTCACCATTTTTCCCTGAAGGAAGCGGTGAAGATCGGCTTGCTGTCATACAGTACCGGCTACAGCAGCCTGTGAGCAGCATTCGCGTCCGCATTTTCGACCGAAACGGGCGCCTGGTCCGTACACTCAAAGAAGCGACGCTCTCTGCCGAAACAGGAGAACTCATCTGGGACGGCCTGGATGACAAAGGCCGCCGGCTCCGCATCGGGCCCTACATCGTACATCTGGAAGCAATGGACGAAATAACCGGAACGGTGGAAATGCATCGGGCCCCCGTGGTACTTGCGCGCCCCCTGTAGCGCACCGGTCGTAGCGGCACAGCCAGTGTCACTAAAGAGGAACAGCCCAATAGTGGGGTCGTTCGTACTTCTGAACGTTTCGAACGGGCGCGCTTCCCCTCCGCGCCTTCTTTTTGCAAGCAAACATCTCTTGATTGCATGGCTGTTGCCGACGTAAAAAAAGGCCCTTCCGCCCCAATCGACTTAAGTAACCGCGCAGCGGACGCCATCCGAAAAATAATGCAGACAAAGGACCTGCCTGATGGCTATGGTCTTCGGGTTGGTGTACGTGGAGGCGGCTGTTCGGGGATGAGCTATATTCTCGGCTTCGACCGACTTCGCGATGAGGATAAAGCGTATGAGGTGGACGGCATCCCAATCTACGTGGACAAGCGCCACGGCCTCTACCTTATGGGGACGACCGTGGACTACCACGACGGACTAAATGCGCGAGGCTTTACGTTCGAAAATCCGAATGCAACTGAAACATGTGGGTGTGGCAGTAGCTTTGCTGCGTAACCTATCGGGCCACGCTCGTATGTGAAAGTGCGCA
Source organism: Salinibacteraceae bacterium (assembly GCA_007124945.1). Classification (GTDB taxonomy): domain Bacteria; phylum Bacteroidota; class Rhodothermia; order Rhodothermales; family Salinibacteraceae; genus Tc-Br11-B2g6-7. The sequence continues at coordinate 9,333 of SLED01000158.1, forward strand.
TCCGCGTAGTAACGCGTGGTCGGCATGGCGTAACCATTCAGTTGAGTATCCGGCCGAAGCTGGCCTGGACGTGATGAAGGCGGCACAGGGAGGAACTGTGCTGAAAAGGCTCGGGTACATTTGAACAGTGCAACACGCGCGATGCTTATCCGGCAGCATAATTGCATCGCAACTGTTTCACGATGCGGCACTGAAGTCAGGATCCGCTTATTTTGCAGACTAACGCAGGTAACCCGCTTTGAGTATGGAAGGTAACTTTTCAAATCGCGTGCGTGATGTGATCTCCTACAGCCGGGAAGAGGCGATTCGTCTGGGGCACGATTATATCGGCACCGAGCACCTCCTCCTCGGCGTTATCCGTGAAGGCGAAGGAATCGCGGTGAAAATCCTGCGTAACCTCGGATGCGACCTGATAAAACTAAAAAAGGCCGTTGAAGACACCGTGCGTAGCACCGGCGGGACGCTAACAGTGGGCAACATCCCGCTTACCAAACAGGCCGAAAAGGTACTCAAGATTACCTACCTGGAAGCAAAACTCTATAAGAGCGACGTGATAGGTACCGAGCACCTGCTCTTGAGCCTGCTACGTGATGATGAAAACATTGCTGCCCAGATTCTCCAACAAGGTTTCTCAGTAACTTACGACGCTGTGCGATCCGAATTAGACGCGATCATTAGCGGAAAAACATCCACTTCATCTTCGGCATCCTCTACCGGTAGCGGTGGATCGGGTGGCCGGGGTGAGTCCTCTGGATACGGAAAAGAGCGTGGCAAAATGGAAAAAAGTAAGACACCTGTGCTGGACAACTTCGGACGCGACCTCACCCAATTGGCGGAGGATAATGAACTCGACCCGGTCATCGGCCGGGAGCGCGAGATCGAGCGTGTAGCCCAAGTCCTAAGCCGCCGCAAAAAGAATAATCCGGTGCTCATTGGTGAACCCGGGGTCGGTAAGACGGCGATCGCGGAAGGTCTCGCCATGCGCATCGTGGAGCGGAAAGTGAGCCGCGTCCTCTTCGACAAGCGCCTTATGACACTCGACCTCGCCGCACTCGTCGCCGGTACCAAGTACCGCGGCCAGTTCGAGGAGCGAATGAAAGCGGTGATGAACGAGCTCGAGAAGAGCCCGGACGTCATTCTCTTCATCGACGAGCTTCACACGATCGTCGGTGCAGGCGGCGCCTCCGGTAGCCTCGATGCGTCGAACATGTTCAAGCCCGCGCTTGCACGTGGCGACATTCAGTGCATCGGCGCCACCACGCTCGACGAGTACCGGCAGCACATCGAGAAGGACGGAGCGCTTGATCGACGCTTCCAGAAAATTATGGTGGATCCCTCCTCCCCGGAGCAAACCATCGAGATCCTCTCCAAGGTCAAAGATCGCTACGAAGAGCATCACAACGTCCATTATTCGGACGACGCCATTACGCTTGCTGTCCAGCTCTCCGAGCGGTACATCACCGATCGCTTCCTCCCCGACAAGGCGTTGGACGTAATCGACGAGGCCGGCGCCCGCGTTCACCTGAACAATATCCGCGTACCGCAGAGCATCCTGGATCTCGAGGAAGAGATCGAGGAAACACGCGAAGAGAAGAACCAGGTGGTGAAAAGCCAGCGGTTTGAAGAAGCGGCGCGCCTGCGTGACCGCGAGAAGAAGCTGCAGGAGAAGCTGGAGGAAGAGAAGAGCAAATGGCTTGAGCAGGCCGACACCGAGGTGCACGACGTATCGTCCGAAGACATCGCAGAGGTTGTTGCGATGATGACGGGCATCCCGGTTGACAAGATTTCCGAGCCCGAAACGCGGAAGCTGCTCGAGATGGAGCAGGAGCTCAAGAGCCGTGTCATTGGCCAGGAAGAACCCATCGAAAAGCTTTCCAAGGCTATCAGGCGTACACGGGCAGGCCTGAAAGATCCGGAGCGGCCGATTGGCTCGTTCATCTTCCTTGGTCCCACCGGTGTCGGGAAAACGGAGCTCGCGAAGGTCCTCACAGAATACCTGTTCGACTCTCAGGACGCGCTCATCCGTCTCGATATGAGTGAGTACATGGAGAAATTCTCCGTGAGCCGTCTGGTAGGGGCCCCTCCCGGATATGTCGGCTACGAAGAAGGCGGCCAGTTAACCGAGAAGGTGCGCCGCAAGCCCTACTCCGTGGTACTCCTCGACGAAATCGAGAAGGCTCACCCCGACGTATTCAATATCCTCCTGCAGGTCCTTGACGATGGTATCCTCACCGACGGCCTTGGCCGCAGGGTGGATTTCCGGAATACCATCCTGATCATGACCTCCAACATTGGAGCGCGTGACATCAAGAACCTCGGTAAAGGCATCGGCTTCCAGCAGAGCGACGAGGTGTTCAACTACCAGGCCATGAAGGGCATGGTAGAGGATGCCCTCAAGAACGTCTTCAACCCGGAATTCCTTAACCGGATCGACGACGTGATCGTCTTCCACGCACTCGAGAAGAAACACATCCTCCAGATAATTGACCTGATGTCGGAGGACCTCTTCAAACGTGCAAATGAAATCGGTATTGAGGTTGAGTTGACCTCGGATGCTAAAGAATTTCTGGTCGATCGCGGGTATGACGCCAAGTTCGGCGCTCGTCCCCTGCGCAGAGCCATCCAGAAATACATTGAAGATCCGATGGCCGAGCAGCTGCTGAGCCACGACGTGGACGAGGGCGACAGGATCATCATCGGATACACCGAAGATGATGACCCCGATAACCTGAACTTTGACGTGCAGCGCGGTGCGGCGAAAAATGCCAAGGCGGAGTCGAAGTCTGAGGACAACGAAGACGCCGAAACCGACGCAGATGCCGCGGCTGAAGCTCCCGAGAACGGGGAAGCCGAAGATGCTTCAGAAGAGCCCGAAGCGACCAAAGAGGGTACAAAGGACTGAATGTCCGAGGCACCACAAACGTAAACGAAAGCGTCCATTAGTCACCCGACTGATGGGCGCTTTTTTATGTAGCATTTTCCCGAAGTGAGAGCCCGATCCCGGTCATCGGTCCGACCGCCCTTGTATCCTCCACCCTAAACGGAACCGGTCTGGAGAAACCCGGTCCAGCAGCCACAAAGGTGTGGAATTCTCCATGTTCGCCACATGGATCAACGTCGCCCGGCAGCTTCTCCAGAAAACCGTGATCGAAATTGGTGCCCAGCAGGCACGCCGGTATTCTCTCTTCATCGATACTGGTGATGACCACGCGAAAACCGTCGTCGATAACCCTGTGGGCAAGATCCATCGTGTCGTTACTCCAGATCGGGAAAAGAGGCGTGGCACCAGCACGTTGAATTACGCCTTCGCGATAGCTGCGGACATCTTCAAGATGCAGATCTCCCGCGGCCACGTAGCTCACGCCTTCGTTAATCAGCGGCTGTAGGGCACCGGCAAAGAGCCGCTCGTACATTTCGTTGCTGGCACCACGTGGCTGCTGCATCGAAATTAGTGGGAGGCCCAGTGATTCTGCCTGTGCCCGGATCATCGACTCCGGAGTGCCGTGCATCGTGATCTCATTTTCTGGCTCCCAGAACGTAGAAAGCAACGCGCGCACTCGAACATCTGCTCGCTCCTGCAAGGCGCGGAGTGCCATCATTGCATCTTTACCTCCGCTCCACAAGACGACCACATTCTTCATTGTGCGTTGTTACGGCATCTCATAGGTTACCTCGACGCGCGAACTCATTCACACCTGTTGCTCCGGCATGATCCGCAACATCACCATTATCGGAACCGGTCTGATCGGCGGCTCACTCGGGCTGGCATGGAAAGCTGCGCGGGAAGAACTCCAGATTACCGGACTTGATGGTGCGGAGGTGTTGGATAAAGCCCTCAACCGGGGGGCTATTGACAAGGCAGCTGCCTCACTTGAAGGCGCCGTCGAGAATGCTGATCTGATTGTTCTGGCAACGCCACTGGCTCCGATGGTCCGGCTGTTAACGGAGGTGGCCCCGCTCGTCAGCGACGGAATGATCATTACCGACGTCGGCTCTGTCAAGCGGCCTATCGTTGAACACGCGTGGGAGACCCTGCCCGACACGGTGACCTTTGTTGGAGGCCACCCGATGGCAGGTAGTGAACGCGGAGGCATTGAGGCGGCCGATCGACTGCTTTTCGAGAATGCCACGTACGTCCTGTGCCCGCCCGAGGACGACGGCTTGCCGGCTGAGCTCATCGAGCTGATAGAAAGCACCGGCGCTCGGATTCGTCCCATGGCCCCAGACCGACACGACCAGGTGGCGGCTACCGTGAGCCATCTTCCCCAGCTTGCCGCAGTAGCACTGGCCGGCTATGCCGGGCAACGGCAGGAGCTGGACGCTGCCACCCTTGAGCTCGCTGCAGGCGGTTTCCGCGACCTCACCCGAGTTGCCTCCTCCCCTTTTGAGATGTGGCGGGACATCCTTACGGCCAATCAGGGGCCTGTCCTGGATGCGCTCGGCGGATTTGCTGCTACCATCCGTACGATTCGCAACCGCCTCATTGAGGGCGACACCGAAGAGCTCGCTGCGCTCTTCGATCAGGCCGATGAAGCCCGTACCGCTATTCCCCCACGAGGAAAAGGCTTTCTCGAACCACTTGCCGATCTGTACGTCAGGGCTGAAGACCGCCCGGGTGAACTCGTCACCCTCACGACGACCCTCGCCGACAACGAAATCAACATAAAAGAAATCGAGCTCCTGCGCGTTCGCGAGGGTACCGATGGGACGTTCCGGCTCTCCTTTAGAGATACACCGACAGCTGAACGTGCAGCCTCACTGCTTGAAGAAGCTGGCTTCTCCACCACACTGCCATAAGGCACCTCGCCGTCGGTAATCCGTTTTCGCCGACGAATCATTCCCCAACTTCAGTAGACGCGCCGCCCATGACCGATCAGTTGAAGAAAACGCCGCTTCATGATACGCACGTTGCCCTTGGAGCCCGCATGATGGGGTTCGGCGGCTATGATATGCCTGTACAGTATTCAGGTATCATCGACGAACACATGGCCGTGCGTGAGCGAGCCGGGCTCTTTGATGTTAGCCACATGGGCGAGGTGATGGTGCGCGGCCCCAAAGCGTTCGACTTTCTGCAGCATCTTGTCACCAACGATGTGAGCAAGCTATACGATGGCCGTGCGCTCTACACAGTAATGTGCAACGAAGCCGGTGGCGTGGTTGACGATCTGCTCGTCTACCGCGTACACAGCGAAGAGTACATGCTGGTCATTAACGCGGCCAACCGCGAGAAGGACGTCGAATGGATGAGGACCCATAATCCGATGGATGCTGAGCTTGCAGATCTGTCGGATGAGATTGCGCTGCTCGCCATTCAAGGACCCGAGGCCATTGAGCTTGTACAGTCACTTACCGACGAGCCGGTCAGCGATCTGAAATTCTACCACTTTCTTGAGGCCCGCGAGGGCGGGTTTCAAGGCGTCGACTGGGCGCTTCTCTCCCGCACCGGATACACGGGTGAACCCGGACTTGAGGTCTACTGTAAGGCGAGCGATGCTCCCGAGCTCTGGGAGCGGCTGCTTGATGCTGGAGAAGATCGCGGGCTGCTTCCCTGCGGCCTGGGTGCACGAGACACGCTTCGCCTTGAGGCAGGGCTCTGCCTCTACGGCAATGACCTGGATGAAGAAACGAATCCCCTGGCTGCCGGACTCGGTTGGCTGATTAAGCTCGATAAAGGTCCTTTCATCGGAAAGGAAGCACTTGCCGAAATTAAAGAGCAGGGACCGGCCGAGAAGCTCGTTGGTTTTGTGATGAACGAACGCGGTATTCCGCGCACGGGCTATGCGCTACAGAATGCATCCGAGAAGATCATCGGTCGCGTAACGAGCGGCTCACAATCCCCCGTACTGGAGGCCGGGATCGGCCTCGGATACGTGCAAAACGACGCGGCATACACCGCACCGGGAGCCACCGTGCACGTTAGCATGCGCGGTCGTCCCCGAAAGGCAACCGTTACAAAGCCTCCCTTTCACAAGAAATAACCGGCATTCTGCGGGCTACGCAATCGTCCGTGTGGTATCTTGTACCGCGCTCAGGCATCGTCCCATAGTTAACCGGAGTCTACCCACCTTTACCCTACTCCCACCTTCGATGGATATCGACGTATTTCTTACAAGTCAGGGCGTATCCGAGGAGGACGTCCGTGGTCGAACGGTGGTGATCATCGACGTGCTGCGGGCTTCGTCGACGATACTTACCGCACTCCACCACGGAGCACGGGCCGTGATTCCCGTTCCTGATATGGAGGAAGCCGGTCGCATAGCATCCAACATGGATCCGTCGGTGTACCTCCTTGGAGGCGAGCGTAAAGGCGATCGCATTGACGGCTATCACCTTGGGAATTCACCTCTGGAGTACACCGAGGAGCAGGTTACGGGTAAGACCATCATTTTGAATACAACCAACGGCACCGTAGCGATCGGACGCGCTGAAGGTGCCGCTTATCTGACGGTGGGTTCATTTCTGAACGCCTCAGCTGTCGTGGATTTCATACGGGAGAAAGAGAAAGACGCCACGCTAATCTGCGCCGGGCACCAGCAACGGGCTTCGCTGGAAGACACCCTGTGTGCCGGCCTGCTGCTGGATAAACTGTGGAATGGGGAACGACGCGGCGGCATTTCGGATACCGCTCATATCGCCCACACGCAATACGTGCAGGATGTTAACACTCTGCAGCACACGCTGCGTAGTGGTGCGCATGCTCGCGCGCTGCAATCTAAAGGGTACGAGGCAGATGTAGAATACGCCGTTCAGCAAGATTCGGTACCGCTCGTACCCGACTATATCGACAACCGCCTTGTAGCACCCCCCAGAGCATCGGGCGGGAAGTAACACTCTCCCGTCGGTTGGAATGCTGAACTCTGCGTTGTACCTTTGAGGACATGGCTGCTCGCAAAAAAAGTAAAAATGATTCTGGCGGAGGCTTTATCTCCGATCAGCGCAGGCTGGAGATTCTCGGCCTGCTGATTATGGGTCTGGCTCTGCTGCTCTCTCTTGCAGTGGTTACCTACAGCCCCGCCGATGATGAACTGCTCGCCGACACGTCCATCTGGGCGGCACTCAGTCCGGGTGGCGGTGGCGACGTGCATAACTGGGGCGGCCACCTTGGGGCGCTGATAGCAAGCGCGCTCGTACCCAGCTTTCTCGGGTACTGCTCGATGATTCTCCTCGGGCTTCTCTTCGCCTGGGGATATGTCACATTCCGGAACCGGAAAACCGTCTACCTCCCGCTACTTACGGTGCTATTGGGCGTCGGGGCGTTCATTGTGGCGACTGTAATCGGGTGGTTCGGCCAGAGCCTCACCGCTGATGTCCACGCCTGGAGCGGGGCCCTTGGCTACGGTCTGGCTGGATGGCTGCAGCACGTACTCGGCGCTGTGGGCTCGTTCCTTATCCTTGGCCTTCTTCTGCTCGTTACTCTGCTGATGATCGTGGATCACGATATCCAGCGCTCGATCGACCGACTGGAGAACGGCTTTTCCGCTCTGCGCGACGGCTTCTCGTCGTGGACGGAGAATATCAAGGAGCGCCAGGCAGAGCGCCGTCAGGAACGCGCCGAAGCACGTAAAGAGCGGCGCGAAGACAAACAATCTGAGCAAAAGGACGCTACCACTCCTGCCTCATCCGAGCCGGAGCGCAAGCGCACTTCCTCATCCGCTGCGCCTGATCGCACCGATGCAGACTTTCAGCCCTACCGCGGTGGCCCCAGGGTCAACGATCTCTACCGACCCGATTCTGATAGCAAGCCGTCTCAGCCCTCTCCTCCATCGGAGACCCCACGCCCGGCACCTGCTACCTCCTCATCCAACGGTACCGCTGAGTCTGCACCCGAGGAGACCCAGAGTGCAGAGGACGATGGGCTCGAGCTCAAGGTCCATGAGCGTGTCGAAGAAGAGAAAGCGGAGAAGCAGCTTCGGGCGGAAGATGCGCCGTCCGATCAGGCACCATACGCGTTTCCTGCGCTTGATCTTCTGGACGAGCCGGACTACAAAGGACCCCGCGTCGATCAGCAGGAGCTGGAGCAAAACAAGGACACGCTGCTGGATAAACTGGAGACCTACAATATCGAGATCTCCAACATCGAAGCCATTCCGGGCCCTACAGTAACCCGTTATGAGCTCACGCCGGCGCCGGGCGTCAAGGTTAGCCGCATCAAGTCGCTTGAGGACGACCTCGCGATGGCGATGGCGGCGCAGAGCATCCGCATGATCGCACCGATTCCCGGTAAGTCGGCAGTAGGTGTAGAGGTCCCCAACCGCAACCGGGAGCTCGTTCGCATCCACGATATCATCTCGACGGCGAAGTTTCAGGAGTCGAAGCACTTGCTACCCATCGCGATGGGTAAGACCATTGAGGGCGAGGTGTACCTGATTGACCTCGCCAAGATGCCGCACTTGCTAATTGCAGGCGCCACCGGTTCGGGTAAATCGGTCGGATTGAACAACCTGATCATCGGGCTGATCTATGCCTGTCACCCACGCGATCTGAAGTTCGTGATGATCGATCCCAAGAAAATTGAGTTGCAGCAGTACGGCGGACTGATCGAGCACTATCTCGCTATTCCGGATGACCTGGAAGATCCGATTACGACTGACTTTGAGGAGGCGCTGGGCGTTCTCAAAAGCTGTGAGAAGGAGATGGAGCGACGGTACGACCTGCTCTCGAAAGGTAGCGCGCGTTCCATCACCGAGTACAACCAGCGCATTGCTGATGGCAAGCTCGACACCGACGATGACCATAAGCATCTGCCCTACATCGTGGTAGTGGTTGATGAACTCGCCGACCTGATGATGACCGCGGGCAAGGACATTGAAGGGCCCATCACACGCCTGGCACAGATGGCCCGTGCCGTGGGCATCCACCTTGTGCTCGCCACGCAACGACCGTCCACCGACGTTATCACTGGTCTGATCAAGGCCAACTTCCCCGCACGCATCGCCTATCAGGTGCCCTCGCGGATAGACTCTCGTACAATCCTGGACGTGGGCGGCGCCGAAGGGTTGGTCGGAAATGGTGATATGCTCTACATGCGCGGCAACTTCTTGACCCGCCTCCAGGCGCCCTTTATCTCCGGCGAAGAGGTAAATCGCGTGGTAGACCATGTCGCATCGCAAACGCGCCGCGGGCCATACCTCCTTCCTCCTGCTGAAGAAAACACGGACAGCGAGCTTGCGACTGCGCTCGGCGTCGAAGACACCGACGAGCTGTTCGACAAAGCAGCCCGCATCATCGTGCAGCATCAGCAAGGCTCCGTTTCGTTGCTGCAGCGCAAACTGGCCGTCGGATACACGCGTGCGGCCCGCATCGTCGATCAGCTTGAAGAAGCCGGCGTGGTGGGCCCGTTTGTGGGCTCGAAAGCTCGCGATGTGCTGGTCGGAGATCTTGACGAACTCAACGACTTCCTGAACGCCCGACAAGAGGATTCCTGACGCTACATGCCGACCTTCACCGACGACCACTTCCCCACCCTCGGTATCCTTGGAGGCGGACAACTGGGCCGCATGTTGGCTCTGGCAGCAATTCCGATGGGGGTACACGTTCGCCTGCTCTCACCCAAACCCGCGGGTCCCATGCGGGATGTTGGGGAAGCCATCGTGGCTGACTGGAACGATCCTGACGTCCTCCGCGATTTCGCTGCACCCTGCGATGCAGTAACGGTTGAAAGTGAATGGGCACCTGCTGACCGGCTGTTGGACGCCATGCCCGAAGCGGTCGTCTGGCCTCGCCCGGAGACGATCAACCTGATTCGCCACAAGGGCACGCAGAAGGAAGCCCTCCGCGATGCCGGCCTCCCGATGCCTTCGTTTGAACGATGCACTACCGTGGAGGAAGCCATCAGTGCTGCGAACCAGTTTGGCTTCCCCGCCCTCCTGAAGCAATTTGAGGGCTCATACGATGGCTATGGTAACGCTACGGTTCGCTCGGAGGAGGATATCCGCGCAGCGTGGAGCGACCTTGCGGCAGAAGACGGGCTGCTCGTGGAGGCCTTTGCCCCGTTCGTGCGTGAACTCGCCGTTCTGATCGCCCGTCGACCCGACGGGGACAGCGTCACCTATCCCGTAGCCTTTACGCTGCAGGAGGATCACCGGTGCAAACGGGTTGAGGTACCTGCCACCGTTTCAGATAGTGTATGGCGAAAAGCACAAGAAGTGGCGCGCGAGGCCGTTGAAGTGGTAAATGGCGTGGGTATAACAGCGGTAGAACTTTTCGAGATGGCAGATGGGAACGTTCTCGTAAATGAACTCGCTCCACGCCCGCATAATACGGGCCACTATTCCATTGAAGGGTGCGTGACCTCCCAGTTTGAGAATCACGTGCGGGCTGTACTCGGTCTGCCCCTGGCCAGTCCGGAGCTGCGCGACCCCGTGGCGGTTATGACTAACGTGCTCGGTATGCGCGAAGGCCTTGCCCGGCCGGAGGGCTGGCGCGAAGCGCTGGGCGTGCCCGGTGCTGCCGTTCATATTTACGGCAAGCCCGATGTGCGCCCCGAGCGCAAACTCGGCCATGTGACGGTTACCGGTCGTGACCGAGCATCCGTGCGCGCACGCGCCGAACGAGCAGCCGAGTACCTCAAGTTGTAGATTAGCGTGCCACCAAAATGCAACGCGGGAGTGCGTCTAAAAACCCCAAACTATGAGTGAGCCACATCACAGCTTATCCACCTCTTTATCCATGTCTTCCCCGATCGTAGGCGTTGCCATGGGCAGCGAGTCAGACCTTCCGACCATGCAAGACGCGGTTGATGTACTGCGTGAGTTCGAAGTGCCGTTTGAGGTACGCGTGCTCTCCGCCCACCGTACACCGAAGCGGATGCTATCCTACGCGGAGCAAGCCCGAGGGCGTGGTCTTAAAGTTCTGATCGGAGGGGCAGGTGGTGCCGCCCACTTGCCGGGCATGATGGCAGCGGCAACCACGCTGCCTGTGATTGGTGTCCCCGTCAAATCAAGCAAGCTCAGTGGTATGGACTCCCTCCTCTCCGTCGTTCAGATGCCGAAGGGCGTCCCCGTGGCGACTGTCGCCATCGACGGCGCCGCAAACGCCGCCCTGCTGGCCATCCAGATCCTTTCCGTCAGCGACTCCGCACTATCCCGAAAGCTTGACGAGTACAAGGAGAACCTGATCCAGAAAGTCGACGGGATGGATGCGCGGGTACAGGACGTGACGTAAATCGACACGCATGAGGTCGTACGCCCCTATCTCGAAACGGTGCGCCCGAATGGCGCTATTGCAGGGCTGCAACAGCATCAACCGTTTCTCTTACCTCGGCTTCATCGTTGATTATACTCGGTGCGATTCGGGCATAAGAGACGTGATAGGGAGTTGTGCTGGCGATAACACCTCTCTCACGTAGATGCGCTACAACCTGCTGCGGGTCGATGCCATCGACCTCGAAGCAGATCATACCCGATGAGAGTTGTGGGCTCATGGGTGTACGCAACGTCACGTTGGATAGCTCTGCAAGCAATTCTTTCGCCATCGTATTGAGCCCGTGTACCCGTTTCACTACCCGATCCTTGCCGATCTATCGATGAAACTCGAACGCTTCTGCCACGGCCCATCGGTGTTCATAGGCGTGAAAGCCTCCCGGGGTAAAACGATCGCCCGCTGAAATATCGTCCGGGGATGAAAGGCCCAGCCAGGCAGAATAAGCGCTCCAGCTAAAGCTGGGAATTACCGGTGCTACAACCTCCCATGCCTCCGGCCGCCCCCAGATGATTCCGGTGCCGTGCGGCCGCAGCGTGTATGGTGTCTCAGCTGGCATTCACCCTTGCAGCAGCCTGCCCGACGGCCCGCTGTGCCAGCGGCTGATCCCGAAGTCTGCTCGCGGTAAAGTTGGGCGTCTTCGTTTCCACCAGTTCGTGAATTGCGTCAATCGCAGCCGCCGCTACACCGATGGACACCGTGGTCTCGCCCAGAACAGCTGACAGTGAAAACATCCGGTAGAGCGGCCCCTCGAAACCAGGGCCTGATGCTCCAATGGACCGATTGGCAAGACTCGACGATCGGGAACGAACTGGTCGGTAACAGCCACGTCCGCCGACCCCGTACCTCTCATACCCATAGTGTGCCACGTATCAAAGATCTTGATGTCTTCCTGTGGTACGAAGAAACCGTATGCGGTAGGCTGACCGGAGTCGGGGTCCAGTACCGGCTCACCACCCTCCGCCTCCAGTGCCGGAATCCAGATCCAGTGTGCGTTGTGGCACCCGCTCACAAACGGCTGGCGGGCCGTCACCTTCCAACCACCATCCACCCGCTCTCCGGTACCTGGCGGAAAGAATCCCCCGGCCGCCGTCGTCGGACCGTCAGTCAGCAGTTCCTGCGCCCGCTCCTCCGGGAGCCATGCCGCAAAGCACGCGATCCCCTGGTTCATCACCAGATTCCATCCGGCGGCAGAGTCGACCCGTGTCACTGCCTCCCAGACGCGCATGACGTCAGTGATCGGAAGTTCGTGACCACCATAGGCCTTTGGAGCCAGCAACCCGAAGAGCCCTGCGTCAAACATGGCATCAAACGTGCCCTGTGGAAGCTTGCGTTCTGACTCAGCCTAGTCAGCATGCTCCTCCAGCACCGGGCGGATGTGCTCGAATGCTTCGCGGAGTTCTGTGGCAACACCATTCGTCGACCCTTCCGCTATCAGCATCTTCATGGCTTACTCCCTTATCGATGAACGATGGTTTGCCGGGATTGTGTTGGAGAATCCAATTGCTACCTTCATCCGGCCCACAGAAGCACTTCGTGCGCATAATCCTCTTCGTCCCACGCCGCGAACGTACAACTTCCATTGATGCCGTACACGTATCGATTGCAACCCTCAGCGTGACATACACCCCGCGTCCACGTGGGCGCTGTGAGCTGAAACACGCGCCCCGAAGATGCGGGTATCCACACAACTTCAAACAATGCAAGCGTTCCCTAACACTTCTGTTAGCCAGAAAGCAGCGCTAACCCGATCATCTCCGGCTCGGGATTCATCCCTCCCTCATGATCCGGAGGGCGTGCAGCCTGCCCCTTTCGAGCCCTACGAATGGAATCTCCGTCGCAAAAAGTTCGGCACGAACCAGCTCTTATCCCTGGGAAAACAGATCTCGTCCCTGAGAGGTGGTATTATTCTCTGCCGGAGCGCCACGTTGCGCTCGTCCAGACTCGGTCGACTCTTCCTGCCGGGCATGCTGCTCGGACACCCGGTAAAGGACCGGCCGCTCGCTTCGCTCGGCCAGTCCCTTTTCTACCGCCTTCATTAACCAGCTTCGGATTTGTCCGAGCTGTGCATCTGCAAAATGCTCCTGAATATCTCGTTCCCCTTGCGGCTCTTGCAGAACTGACTTAAGCGCCGGCCAGACGAGCGGAAGGAGCTCGGGCTTCTCGCCTTCGGCCCGACATCGGACCAGATACTCCTTGTATTCCTCGAAGACAGCCGCCGATGCATCCGCACTCTCAGTATCACTGTCTTTCTGGTGGCCGTTAATCAGTGCATCTGCAAGGGTAGGTTCCTCGTTAAGGGCGGAAGGCGTCTCCAGCCACGATGCGAGATCAAAATCGTCGCGTAGCAGTCGGCGGTCGATCGGGATACCTCCCTGCTCGATCAACGCGCGGTTGCCTTCGGGAAGCGGCGGCTCCGCAAGCACGAAAAGAGGTACCCACCGGTGCCGCAGGTTTTCGGTGGCGCCTGCCCACGTCCCGCCGCTGCCTTTAGCCGAGTGGGCGACGAGCGTACCGTCGCTGAGCGAATACACATGCTTGTTGCGATCCATCGCTTTCCAGACGGCGAACCGAGAATCAGGGTGATAAGCTGACACCAGTACCAGCCGCCCTTCCATCAGGGCGGATCGATATTTCTTGGCCGTGGCCGCTCTGCCCAGTCCGTTGGCCAGTGCGCCGACCACCGTACCCCCTCCCTCCAGCGCCGCCTCCATCGCCTCGCCATCGACCCCACGAGCGCCGCCAGAAATTACCTGAACACCCTGCCGCGCGCAGCGAGAAGCCATATCGCGTACGTATGCGAGCGCACTGCCGTCGGCATCACGCGATCCAACGATGCTGAGGCCTCCTCGGTTGAGTAACTCCTGCGGGCCTACACCCCACAGGATCGGTGGTGCCTTGTGCTGAAGCCGACGGCGCAACCGCACGGGATAATTCGCATCAGAGCGTGCCAGCAACCAGCCTCCCTGATTGGTCCAGGTCTCGACCGCCATTGCCATGGCTGTACTCCGCCTTAGCAGCGCATGCAATCGTTCACGATTGACCTTCTGTGCCCCGTCGAAAGCTTTCAGCTTCTCCCGCCCCTCTTCCCGGAGCAGCGAGGCGGGCCGAAGGTCCTGGTGTCGCAGCCATTCCGCCACCGCATTGTACTCCGCGAGTGACAGGGGCTTGGCCGACTTATCACTCTCGTGCTTGCCGAAGCGGCCGCAGAGCAAAATGATGGCTTGCGCATCCGGCTCCAGAATATGAGATGATGTCTGCATAACTACGTGGACGTCGGGGTTGTCGTTGCCAGAACCATGGGAAATACGGGGCCACTACCTGCTTCACGCAGAAGGGCGGTGATTACCGTGAGCGTCCACCGTGAGTAGACGGTGTCATCGACGAGTAAGACAGGACCTGCATTTACAGGATGACTTTCGACCTGAAAAACACCGTCCAAATTACGCGTCTGCTGATGCGAGTTCTCCATCTGCTTCTGCGGCTTGTTGTCACGGACTTTTCGAACGCAGTCCACAAACGGCAGGTTCAGTGCTTCAGCAAGCCGTCGAGCGTAGTCCGGCACGAGATGGGGACGCTTGTGAGAGGGAACGAACGTCACCCACGTCGGAAAGGGATCGGGTTGCCAGCGCTCCTGGATCATGGCTCGAGCAGCTCCCACGAGGCGGTCATCAAAGGCGCCTACCACTTGCTTTCCATGCTTCACGATCTGGCCCCAGCCGGCATCGCCCCAGATCGATAGTGCGCGGCCTTGCTCCGCCTTATGCGTATCGCTCATGGTACTCTTCCAGCCATGCGACGAAAGCGCATCCGTATGCGGCCATTGCTTACGAGGATGAATTACAACCTCGCTGCGCTGCAAGAACAACGCCGCCTCCCTGGCGATCGTCTCGTCAAAGGCAACGGGAATCAACGGACGGCCATTACATGATGCACACTGCCCGCATGGCTTCGCATGAGGATCGTCCAGTGCCTCCTGTAAAAACTGCATGAGGCAACCATCGTGCTCCATGTAGCGCTGCATCTCGGCCTGCTCCTGGCGCCGGATTCTGGTGATCAGCTGTACCTTCTCTCGGTCCGGCTGGTATGGAACCGCCGTGCGATACCAGCGACTGCCCCGCTTGACGACAGGCGAGGGCGATCGCACAGAGAGCAGCTTAAGCACATGCTGGATTTGCTTGCGGCGGAGATTAACCTGTCGCTCTATCTCCGTCACCTTCAGGCCGTTACCGTCCAGCAGCGCTCCCAGCACCTGCTCAACATGCCCTTCGGCAGGAAAGGACTTGCGAATGAAATAATCGATGATGTCATCATCTTCCGAGCCGTGCAGAAGAATCCCGTGTGCAGAGTTTCCATCACGCCCTGCACGTCCAACCTGCTGATAGTAATGTACCACAGAGCCGGGCCGCTGGTAATGAATTACGAAACTAAGATCCGGTTTGTCGAAGCCCATTCCAAGGGCAACGGTAGCGACCAGCGCCTTCACTTCATTGTTCAGGAGTGCCTGCTCCCGGGCTATACGTTCCTCCGTATCCAGCTGTCCGGAGTAGGCATGCGCGTCGATCCCCTGCAACTGGAGCCACTCCGCCACGCGCTCGGCGTCGCGAACGGTGAGGGTGTAGATGATGCCGCTTCCGGGCAGGTCCGGCAGATGCTGGGCGAGCCATGCAAGCCGGGCCGTGGGGCTGGGCATGGCGACGTTTTGCAGGCGGAGACTTGCGCGCGCCAGTGGTCCTCTCGATATATCAACGTTGTGCCCAATCTGCGTAGCTACGTCTTCTACCACGCGGTCATTCGCCGTGGCGGTGGTGGTAAGGATGGGCATATTGCCCGGCATGGCCTGGAGCACGCGGACAATGCGCAGATAATCGGGGCGAAAGTCATGGCCCCAGTCGGAGATGCAGTGCGCCTCGTCGACCACGAAAAGGCCGACGCGATCGGCAAGGGCAGCCAGCACGTCTTGCCGAAAAGATTCGTTGGCAAGCCGCTCCGGAGATATCAAAAGAATGTCGACTTTATCCTCTCGGATGCCGCGCTCGATACGGCGCCACGCGTCGGTGTTAGTAGAGTTGATGGTCTCTGCACGGATACCAATGCGCCCGGCCGCTTCGATCTGATTCCGCATAAGCGCAAGTAGAGGAGAAATCAGGATGGTCGGCCCCTCCCCCTGATCGCGCAGCAGCCGCGTGGCCAGGAAGTACACCATGCTCTTCCCCCACCCGGTTCGGCGCACCAGAAGAAGCCGTTTTCTATCGAAGACCAGACTGCGGATGGCCTCCCACTGACCGTCCCTGAACTGCGCCGTCGGAATACCAAGCGCCTGCCGGAGATATCCAAGTGCCCGAGCGTGAGGGCCTGTAGCCAGTTCCATAGCAATTCCTGAAAGGCTATTACATGTTCATAACAGCCAGGAATATCCTAATTTCCACCCAAAGATGCTTGTCCTCGCAGTAATCAGCATTATGAAGTGCTATACATACATCACGAATCTTGATACGACCGGCACCGTCAAGCCGACTATTTCTTTACAATGGCAGCGAGAGTTTTCAAGAGGTGCGGTTGGACGAGGCTCCGAGCTTACTGATAGCGACGGAGTGCTCTTCGAACAGAATAGCCAGGTTTCCAGCCGTCGAAGGTGGTCTGTCCGCCGTCGAAACTCATCTCCAACTGACGACCCTGTAGGGGTTGGAGCTGAAGGTGCTCGTTAGAAGCCTGGAGGCGCATGGGAGCGCATCAATTGTCGGGGGGTGAGATGTTTGGCGATAAGACCTTAGCAGCCAGCCCTTCAAGGGTCTTGTATCTTGCTTAAAGAGGTGCCTATCTTTGCTCTCTCGATTCACGCGTGCCATGAAAACGAGGTTGAGCCCGTGTAGCGTGTGTGCCCGCCATATCTTGCGCGACTCCGCTGGCACATTCGAACTGGGACCTCTGAAGCAAGCACCCACCCATCGGATCAGGGTAGAAAGGAGCCTCGAAAACAGATTTCCTGCGTCTTCATCGCAGTGCTCTCCAGCGCTCGTATAAAGGAAAGACCTTTGCACTTTTCTTTATACCACAAAAAAAGGCTTCCCCTATCCCCTTGCTTTAAAAGGGTTTAGAAGAAGCCTGCAGTGCCCTGGAGAGGAGTCGAACCTCCACGAGCATTAGCTCACAGCATCCTGAATGCTGCGCGTCTACCAGTTCCGCCACCAGGGCTCGTGTGTAAGGATCGCAATATACGATACCACCCTCCCCGAGTTCAAGGGGGTGTGCATCTCCACCGTCGTTTCATGAATAGCGGTTCCTTTAGCGTCTGAGCGGCATCGAGACCTGCGTGAGCGGGGGATGATGCGTTGGAGAAGTTGGCAGCATCGTTTTCACTCATATGTCCTTCTGAGGAGCCTGCGACGGCCGAAGAGCCTCTCGCGAGAAGCGCCCGCCTGGAATCAGGACCGGAGCTCCCGGAAGGGACCGAGACGGTCTCGCTGGTGCGTTCGAGCCGAGATGGTTGGAACGAGGGTAAACGAATTTTTCCTTTTGGTAGCCTGTCACCTCACTAATCATGGTAAGGTTATTCAGGCCGATAACCCGCCGCTTCGCTCCCAGTGCTCTGATGCCACACCGCACCGGCGAGATTCTTCGCTTCGTTCAGAATGATGGGAATTGATGGGTTAATGCCACCCCTCTCCACCCGCGTCATTCCGAGGGAGCCGCGCCGACCGAATGTGAAACACCCGCGTACCGGTATGCTTCCGATATCGCAGAGCTTGTATCTGCTAACTGATTTCCCGAGATGGATGACAGTGCTGCACAACATTCTTCCTGTGGCTGTTGCCATCTTCCTTCTCACAACGCCGCCAGTCGACGCGTATCCTGACCCCGAGGAGGGTGTGCGCGCAGAAATACTATATCAGGTGGATGATGTCTACGAGAAGATGATAGCACTTGCCGAAACCCTGCCCTCCGAGATGTACGAGTGGCGCCCGGATGAGGACACGCGCTTGGTCAGCGAGGTCTTTGCACACATCGTGGAGTCAAACTACTTCCTGGTGGATCTGGCAGGCGCGTCCATCCCGGTTGACTATGAGGCCATCGACTGGGAGGGCGGGGTTACTAACAGGCGTGAGATCATCGAAGCCCTCGAAACCTCACACCACATCACCCGAAAAGGGATTACGTCGATTAGCGAGGCAACCATGGATAGCAAAGTAGACTGGTTCGATCTTTCCTTTGAGAACACGGTCCGCGGAACGTTAATCCACCTGGTCAAGCACACGTTCGAACATCACGGGCAGATCGTGGCCTATGCGCGAATGAACGATGTCGTGCCGCCGTGGAGTCGGTGAGTCCTTCGGCTTTACGCCTCTCCCACGAGGGAATTCGTGCCCGCACGACGGCTTGCCCCCCCAGTCGCTGGCGCGACAGCCCCCTCAAGGGGGCGGTTTGTGGTGCACAACTGAAAGTCTTCCCGCCGTGCATGACAGAAGCCGCCAATCCACCGTGTTTCATGCATGAGCTAAACCCCAACCTGCGTCCACACCCACCAGAGCGTCCGCCCTCCAAGTCCGGCGCAGATGAGCACCACGATAATCCCGAGTCCGTAGTACCACCGCGGTAGGTACACGACTTCCTGCCGTAGCGACAGGTACAGCATGAACCCGGCTATGAGCGGCAGTAGCAGGCCATTGGCAGCCTGCGCGGCGATGATGGCAGCCAGCGGCGACCAGTCGCCGAGTGCAAACACGAGTCCGGTGAGGATGACGGATCCCCACACGAGACGGTAGCGCCAGTCAGTGACGTCCTCCGACCAGCCGAAGATCTCGCGGATACCCGCCGCAGCGGCCAGCGGCGCGGTCATCGCGGAGGTGATACCGGCCGCGAAAAGCCCGATGCCGAAGCACAACTGCGCAGCCGTACCAGCCACCGGCTCCAGCAGCACCGTGAACGCTTCCACATCATCAGCAGCCGCATCCGTGCCGAAGAGCGTGGCGCCTGCCGCCAGTATCGAAAATGAGATCACGCCGCCAATCGGCAAGCAGAGCGCCATCCCCTGTAGTTCGCGACTCCAGGCAGAGGGACGGTCGTCCGCATCCTGCCAGTACGCTTTCGCTGCCGAGGGATGCAGGAAGAGGTTGTACGTGACGATGGTGGTGCCGAGCAGCGCTATCACGGTGAGTAGGCTTCCCTCCGGCACAGACGGAACCAGCAGCCCGCTCAGTGCCGCCGACCAGTCGACGGGCGCCAGCATCATGCCGATCACGAACAGGATGCTCATCAGCACCACGAGCACTGTGAAGAGGCGCACGATAATCCGCAAATCAAACAGCAATATGATTCCTGCAATAACGGCAATTAACACGACCAGGCCCCGGATGGGTACACCTCCGTTGGCCAGTGCTGAGATTCCGGAGGCCGCGCCGAGCAGATTGCCCGTCTCAAACGCGGCCGTGCCCACCCAGAGGCCGAGCACCACCAGTCCGAACGCCACCGCCCGAGCCACACGTCCCTCCAGCGTGTTGCGCAACGCCTCGCCCAGCCCCTGCCCCGCCAGGATGCCGGTGGACGCGGTGAACGACTGCAGCACGAACGTCGCAGCCGTGGCGAAGAGCAGCACCCAGCCGAGCGCATACCCGAACTCGACGCCGGCGGCAGCGCAGGTCAGCACCGTACCCGGACCCACGAACGCAGCGACGACAATCGACGAGGTACCAAGGCGCATGGTGGACTTTGGCGTGGCAATTTAGGATTGTGACGACGGCGCTGTGACGCGCCCGGCGCAAGCCGCCTCGCAAAATGCAACATCCGCAGCCCGAAATCCACATGGCCGACCGGTGGCAGTTCTGGATCGACCGCGGCGGCACGTTCACCGACCTGGTCGCCCGCGAGCCCGACGGCAGCCTCCACATCCACAAGGAGCCCTCGGAGCAGCCTGGCGATGGCGACGCCGCGCTGATCGGCATCCGCAAACTGCTCGATCTACCACCCGGCGCCCCCCTTCCTTCCGATCGGATTGCCAGCATCCGCATGGGTACGACGGTGGCTACCAATGCACTACTGGAGCGAAGAGGCACGCCGACGGTGTTTGTGACAACCGAGGGCCACGCCGACGTGCTTCGCATCGGCACGCAGCAGCGACCCGATATCTTCGCGCGGCACATCGTTCGGCCTGATCCGCTCTACGATGTCGTCGTGGAGGTGCCCGAGCGCATCGCCGCCGATGGCACGGTGCTCAGAGATCTGGATGAGGACACTACCCGGCACCATCTCCAGCAGGCATTCGGCGATGGCTGCCGTGCCTGCGCCATCGCTCTCCTTCACGGATACCGGTTCTCCGATCATGAAAAGCGCGTGGCCGAGATCGCCGGGTCGATCGGTTTCGAGCAGATCAGCACGTCGCATGAAGTGAGCCCGCTGCTGCGCATCGTGCCCCGTGGCGAGACCACGGTCGTGGACGCCTACGTCGCGCCGGTTCTTCGCAGATATATCGACCGCGTGGAGGATTCACTGGGCGGGGTAAAGCTTCAGATCATGCAGTCGAACGGGGGCCTTGCCGATGCCGAGGTGGTGCGCGGAAAGGATACGCTGCTCTCAGGACCCGCGGGCGGCATCGTCGGTGCGGTGCGGGCGTGTGGCGAAGCAGGCTACGACAAGCTCATCAGCTTCGATATGGGCGGCACCTCGACCGACGTGGCCCACTACGCCGGCTCGCTCGAACGTGAGGAGGAGGTAACCATCGAAGGCGCGACCGTCCGTGCGCCTGTGCTCGCCATCCACACGGTAGCAGCAGGCGGCGGGTCGGTAGTGGACGTGGTAGACGGTCGGTATCGCGTGGGTCCAGAATCAGCGGGCGCCGTGCCGGGTCCCGCGGCGTACGGACGGGGCGGGCCGCTCACCATCACCGACTGCAACGTGCTCCTCGGCCGCGTACAGCCCGATTATTTTCCGGAGGTCTTCGGTCCGGGGGGCGATGCGCCGCTGGATGTGCAGGCCGCGAAGGATGGCTTCCAGGCCCTTCTCCAGAAAACACCGAACGCCCGCTCGGCCGAGGAGATGGCAGAGGGGTTTGTTGATGTCGCCACCGAGCGCATGGCGCAGGCGATTCGCAAAATTTCTCTGGAGAAGGGCCATGACATCGCGGGCTACACGCTGTGCTGCTTCGGCGGTGCAGGTGGACAGCATGCGTGCCGGATGGCGGAGGCACTGGACCTTGACCGCATTCTGATCCACCCCTGTGCGGGCGTGCTGTCGGCGTACGGCATAGGCCACGCAGATCAGCGAACGGTCCGCGAACAGTCGATTGAGGAACCGCTCGCCGGAGTTTCACACCGCCAGCTTCAGAAACGAGCGGCCGCACTTGAAACAGACGCGCGGCGGACCGTCGACGTTGCTGATGCTCACGACAACCTTTCTGTCTATCACCGGGCGCGCCTGCGGTACGATGGCACAGACACCACGCTGACCGTACCGCTCGGCCCGATCGGCGAACTGCGCGATGCCTTCACCAGAGCCCACCAACAGCGGTTCGGATTTGTGCACGAGAATCGCCCGGTGACCGTCGCGGCGCTTGAGGTGGAGGTTATCCGGCGCACTCCCACCGCCGGTCTCCCCCGCCCTGACGCTGCACGTGAGGGTCCACCCAGGCCGGCCCGTACCGTGCGCATGTTCGCCGACGGCGCGTGGCGTGACACCTCCCTCTACCAGCGTGAGGCGCTGCAGCCCGGTGACAAGATCGCAGGACCGGCGATCATTGCTGAAGCCACCAGCACTACGGTTGTGGAGCCGGGATGGAACGCGAGGGTGAACGCCAGCGGGCATCTCGTGCTCACGCCAGGCGAAACCTCATCGGGCCCCGCTCGAACGGCCAGCGTGAACGAGTTGCCCAACCCGGTGCAGCTTGCGCTTTTCCATCACCGGTTTCAGGCGATCGCCGAGCAGATGGGCACGACGCTGCAGCAGACGGCCCACTCGGTCAACATTCGCGAGCGACTCGATTTCTCGTGCGCCGTGTTCGATGGTGAAGGACAGCTCGTGGCCAACGCGCCACACATCCCCGTGCATCTGGGCTCGATGAGTGCCAGCGTGCAACACGTGATCGCCTCGCAGGCAGGCAAGATGGCGCCAGGCGATGCGTTCGTCCTGAACAACCCCTACCGGGGCGGCACCCATCTGCCGGATGTCACCGTCGTTTCGCCTGTTTTTTTGGAAGATGACACGCCCACCTTCTTCGTCGCCTCCCGCGGTCACCATGCCGACATCGGCGGCCACACGCCGGGCTCCATGCCACCCGACAGCACCCATATCGATGAGGAGGGTGTGCTGATCGACTGCCTTCCGCTGGTGCGAGGAGCGAAATTTCAGGAAGATGCCTGGTCGAGCGTGTTGCGAGCTGGCCGCTACCCGGCGCGCAATCCGGCGCAGAACACCGCCGATGTGCAGGCGCAGCTCGCTGCCAACGCGCAGGGCGTGCAGGCGCTGGAGGATCTGGTGGAGGTGCACGGCCGGGAGGTCGCTACCGCGTACATGCAGCACATGCAGGATCATGCCGAGGCGGCGGTGCGCCGGGCGATCGCGCATCTGGAGGATGGCTCGTTTGAAGTAGCGCTTGATGAGGGTGCGCGGATTCGGGCCGGCATCGCCGTTGATCGTGAGGAGCGGTCGGCCCGCATCGACTTTACGGGGACCTCGCCGCAGGTGCCCAGCAACTTCAACGCGCCAACGGCCATCACGCAGGCGGCGGTGCTGTACGTTTTCCGCACGCTTGTTGATGAAGACCTCCCGCTGAACGCCGGATGCCTCCATCCTCTGGAGATCGTCGTGCCCGAGCGGTCGCTCCTCAACCCGGAGCATCCGGCCGCCGTTGTGGCCGGCAACGTGGACACGTCGCAGCTCATCACCGATGCGCTCTACGGCGCGCTTGGCGTACTGGCCGGCTCGCAGGGCACGATGAACAACTTCACCTTCGGCAACGACGCCCATCAGTATTACGAGACAATCTGCGGCGGCACGGGCGCAGGTCCCGACCACCCCGGCGCCTCCGCGGTGCACAGTCACATGACGAACTCGCGCCTGACGGCCGTGGAGGTGCTCGAAGCGCGCTTTCCCGTGCGGGTGGAGCGATTCGAGATCCGCCGGGGAAGTGGTGGGGAGGGGCGTTTTTCGGGTGGCAACGGCGTCCGACGCGAGATCCGTTTCCTCGAACCGATGACCGCCGCCATCATCTCCAGCCGCCGCACCACTGCGCCCTTCGGCCTCCAGGGCGGCTCCGACGGCGCACCCGGACGCAACGCCCTCATCCGTGCCGACGGCACAAGAGAAGCTCTCGCCGGCACAGCCGTCGTCTCCGTAGATGCAGGCGACACATTCGTCATCGAGACACCGGGCGGCGGTGGGTACGGCGCGCCCGGGTGAGAAGGGTACCGACCCGCGCGAAGGTGCACCGTTGGTGGATTCATGCAAGCGACGAAATGAAGTTCAACTACTACCCAACGGTCCGGTCGGCAGTAGACCTGACTCCACCTGTGCTCTCCCAACCATCGTCTTCGACTCGATCGAGGATCCATCCGACACTTCGTCCAACACATTCGGCTCCGCGAATAGAGCCACCACACGGGACGTCATCGACCGATCGTCGCGTAGGGCCGGGCCCGTCCTGCTGGTGCTGCGGTCCGGCCATGACCGACAGAGCGAGAAACCCGCTCTGATATCATATCGCGAGGGCGAGATTCCTCGTTCGGGGTCGAGGACAGGCCTTCACTCGCTTCACTCGTTCAGAATGACAAGTATGAAGCCTTGGCGCTATTCCTAAAGCACCTGTCAGAATTCGCTGAGCAGTGCGAATGATAGGGCGAGGCTCCAGCCTCGCTAACTCCATCGGAAATCAAACGCTACAAACCAACGAAGCTGAATCAGCAATCCGAGACATCGGTCCGGGACGGCCCTTATGGTGCGTTCCGACCGGGACGGACGGAACGAGCAGTCCGAGTGGTTCAACCACTAACAACGCGCTGCAAATCGTCCGAGGTGCGTTCCGGGAAGCGACCGGCCGAGATGAACAGCTTGAAACGGCGTAGTCTAAGCCCGCTCGGCAATGCGGTCTACAACCGGCACCTCCTCTGCCCCAGCACATTGCACCCCAACCG